>DASTMB010000064.1 GCA_035714365.1 Mycobacteriales bacterium
GCCGCAGGCGGTGCGGAACTAGCGGGACCCACCCCGCCGACCGACCTGGTAGCGCCGACAACGTTCAGTCGTCCGCGAGCAGACCTTCCCGAAGCTGCGCGAGGGTGCGCGCCAGGAGGCGCGAGACGTGCATCTGGGAGATGCCGAGCTCGGCGGCGATCTGCGACTGCGTCATGTTCCCGAAGAACCGCAGGACGAGGATCTTCTTCTCGCGGGGCGGGAGCCGGTCGAGCAGCGGCTTCAACGACTCCCGGTACTCCACCCCCTCCAACGCCTCGTCCACCATGCCGAGCGAGTCGCTCACGGCGGGCGCGTCGTCGTCGCCGGTGTCGGTGGCGTCGAGGGAGACGGCGGAGTAGGCGTTGGCGGACTCGAGGCCTTCGAGGATCTCCTCCTCCTGGAGCCCGAGGTGCTGGGCGAGCTCGGAGACGGTGGGGGAGCGGCCGAGGGTCTGGGAGAGCTCGCCGGTGGCCTTGGTGAGGGTGAGCTTCAGCTCCTGGAGGCGGCGTGGGACGCGGATGGCCCAGCCCTTGTCGCGGAAGTGCCGCTTGATCTCGCCGACGATCGTGGGGGTGGCGTAGGTGGAGAACTCGACGCCGCGTTCCAGGTCGAAGCGGTCGATGGACTTGATCAGGCCGATGGTGGCGACCTGCACCAGGTCCTCGAGGGGTTCGCCGCGGTTGCGGAAGCGGCGGGCGAGGTACTCGACGAGCGGTAGGTGCATGCGGACCAGCTCGTCGCGGACGGCGGGCTCGGCGCCGGCGGCGAGCTGCGCGAACAGCTCGCGGGCGTGGGCCCGGTCCTGCGAGGTGCGTTCGGCGGCGGCGTCGCGGACGAGGTCCTCGGGGACCTCGATGGCCTCCACGTCGGTCTCGACCGCGTCGGGCGCCGTGCCGCCGTCCAGGTCCGTCATGCGCGCGGCCCCGGGACGTCGGTGCTGGACCGCTTGGCCATGGTGATGGTGACGCGGTTGCCGTCGGCGCTGGCGTCGACCTCGCCGGCGAGGGCGGTGAGGACGGTCCAGGCGAACGTGTCGCGGGACGGCAGCGTGCCGTCGGTGGTCGGGAGGCTGACGGAGATGTCGAGCTCGCCGGGCTTCAGCTCGAAGGAGCAGTCGAGGGTGGCGCCCTCGACGGCGCGGGGCAGCAGCATCGCGCACGCCTCGTCGACGGCGATGCGCAGGTCCTCGATGTCGTCGAGGGTGAAGTTGAGCCGGGAGGCGAGGCCGGCGGCCGCGGTACGGAGCACCGCGAGGTAGGCGCCGTCGGCGGGCAGCCGGAGCGAGACGGTGTCGCGGACGGGCGCGCTCACCTCGGGGTTGGCCGTCATGCGTCCTCCGCGCGCCCGGTCGCGGGGGTGCGCGACCGGCGCATCGTTGCCATGGGGTGTCGTCCCCCTAACTCGGACGATAGCCTGCCTCGTCCGGCGGCCGGTCAAACCTCGTGCCGGGCTCCCGGCGCGGGCGCGCCCGCCGTACGCTGGCACCCTGGGCGCCCGCCGGGTGCCGCCGCCGATTCGGAGCCCGTGCCCGTGCGACCTTCCCGCCGCGACGTGCTGCGCGCGGCGGGCGTGGGCGGCGCCGCGCTGGCGCTGCCGCCGTCGTTCTTCCCGTCGCGCCGCGCGGCGGCGGGGCGGCCGGTGGACCCGCGGGGCACCACGCTGGCGTCGACGGTGCTGCGGTCGCCGACCGCGGGGGCGGGCGGG
The DNA here is from genome assembly GCA_035714365.1 of Mycobacteriales bacterium. Taxonomy (GTDB): domain Bacteria; phylum Actinomycetota; class Actinomycetes; order BP-191; family BP-191; genus BP-191. The sequence goes on from DASTMB010000064.1 coordinate 1,705, forward strand.
TACCGGCTGCTGGTGTCGGGGCCTGGCGAGGCGCACGTCGTCCGCGACGACCTGGGCGCCAGCGCCGTGGCCGGCCGCGAGACGCGGCGCAGGGCGGTGAGCGCGTTCCTCCAGCTCACCGACATCCACCTGGTGGACGTGCAGTCGCCGGCGCGGGTGGAGTTCCTGGACCGGTACTCCGACGCGCCGACGACGCAGGTGCCGTTCGACTCGGCGTGGCGGCCGCAGGAGCCGATGTCGCTGCACCTGGCGGACGCGGTCGTGCGGGGCGCGATGAATGTCGCGCGCGGCCCGGTGACCGGGCGGCCGTTCGAGTTCACGATCTGCACCGGCGACAACGTCGACAACACCCAGTACAACGAGACCCGCTGGTTCGTGGACCTCATGGACGGCGAGACCGTGACGCCGGACTCCGGCGACCTCGGGAAGTACGAGGGCGTGCAGGACCAGGACGACGCGACGTACGACGTCCACTACTGGCACCCCGACGGCCCGCCCTCCGGCAAGGAACCGGACCGCGCGATCGCCGACTACGGCTTCCCGGCGGTGCCGGGGCTGCTCGACGCGGCCCGCAAGCGGTTCGCGGCGCGGGGGGTGGACACGCCGTGGTACGCGGCGTTCGGCAACCACGACCCGCTGCTCCAGGGCAACGCCCCGGCGTTCCTGCCGGGCCCCGGCGGCACCGACGTCCCGACGCCGTTCGCGAACGTCGCCACCGGCCCGCTCAAGGTCGTCTCGCTCCCGGCCGGCGTCTCGGCCGGCGACGCGCGGGACAAGCTCGCGTCGGGCGACGCGGCGTTCCTCGCCGCGCTGCTCAACGCGCCCGCCCGCACGGTCACCGCCGACGCCGGCCGGCGGCCGCTGGCACGGCGGGAGTTCATGGCCGAGATGTTCCACACGACGGGGACGCCGGTGGGCCACGGCTTCGCGCAGGACAACGTCACCAGCGGCGCCGGCTACTACGCGTTCGACCACGGCGCGTTCCTGCGCTGCGTCGTGCTCGACACGGTCAACCCGGGCGGCTACGCCGACGGCTCGATCGACCAGGACCAGCTCGCCTGGCTGAAGGGCGAGCTCGACGCGAACGCCGCCACCCGCCGGCTCGTCGTCGTGTTCAGCCACCACACCGTCGCCACGATGAACAACCCGGTGCCGACGCCCGGCGACCCGCGGGCGCGGGTGATGGGGCCGGAGGTCGTGACGCTGCTGCTCGGCTACCCGCACGTCGTGCTCTGGGTCAACGGCCACACCCACCGCAACGACGTGATCCCGCACACCGGCGGCACGGGCGGGTTCTGGGAGGTCAACACCGCCGCGCACATCGACTTCCCGCACCAGTCGCGGGTCCTCGAGATCGTCGACAACCTCGACGGCACGCTGTCGGTGTTCGGCACGATCGTCGACGCGGACGCGCCCCTGACGGTCGGGAAGGCGAGCGCGCCCACCACCGCCACCGGCCTCGCGTCGCTGGCGCGCGAGCTCGGCGCGAACGACTGGCAGGCGCGTCCCGCCGACCTCAACGGCGGCCGCCGCGGCCCGCGCGAGGCGCGCAACGTGGAGCTGCTCGTCAAGGCGCCGTTCGACCTGGGCCTCGGCGGCAGCCGCGCGACGCCGGCCGCGACCGCCTCGTCGTCGGCGCGGCCGCGCGGTGGGCCGGTCATCGCCGACACCGGCGCGCGCGAGACGCCCGCCACCGTCGCGGCCGCGCTCGCGGTCGCGGCCGCGGGGATCGCCGCCGCCCGGCGGCGGACGGAGGAGGGGGCGTGAGCGGGTTCCGGGAGACGGTGGCGAAGATCCGGGCGGAGGCGCAGGCGGGCAACGTCGACGGCGCGCTCGAGGACGTGGTCGCCGCCCGCCAGGCCGGCGCCGACGCGAAGGAGCTGTTCGGCGGCCCGCGCGACTGGGTCGACAGCATGCTGCCGGTCGCCGTCTTCACCGTCGCCGTCATCGTCGGCGCCTCCCTGTCCACGGCGCTGTGGGGCGCCGCGGCCGCCGAGGTGGTCATCGTCGCGATCCGCCTCGTCCGGCGGGAGACGCTGCGGCACGCGTTCTCCGGCGTGTTCGGCGTCGCGATCGCGGCCTTCTTCGCCGCCAAGACTCACAACAAGGCCAACTTCTTCCTGCCGGGCATCCTCGTGAACGCCGTCTACGCGGTGGCGTTCGTGCTGTCGGTGGTGCTCCGGCACCCGCTCGTCGGCGTGATCATGCGGCTGATCTGGGCGGACCGGCCGAAGGCGTGGCACGAGCACCCGGTCGTGCACCGCGCGTACGCCGAGGCGACGCTCGGCTGGGCGGCCGTGTCGGCGCTGCGCGTGGTCGTGCAGGAGGCGTTGCGGCGCGCCCACCAGACCGGGCTGCTCGGCGTCGCGAAGATCGCGATGGGGTACCCGCTGTACCTCGCCGCGCTCGCGCTGACCAAGCCGTACATCGACCGGCGCACCCGCGGCGTGCCGGTGCCCGAGCCGGAGGCGGAGGCCGAGGCCGGGCCCGGGGCGGAAGAGCCGGACGCCGAGGTCGCGGACGCGACCTGACCGGTGAGGTCACGGGGGCGTATCGGCGCCCCGTTCGGGGCAGGAGCAGGGGCGGGTGGCGGAGTAAGGCTGCCCTAAGACATCCGCGTCCGAGGAGACGAACCCATGCTCCGTGTCCGGTCCGCCGTCGCCGCCGTGGTCGCGCTGCCCGTCGTGTTCGCGCTGGGGTACGCCACCCCGGGCGCGACCGCGAAGGCGCCGCTGCCGAAGGTGCCCGACCCCGCGATCCGCGCCGCGGCGCACGTCGCGCTGCCGCACGGCCGCAAGGCGGTCCACCCGGGCGAGCCGGCGGCCGTCGCCGGCACGCTGCGCGACCGCGCCGGGCACCCGGTCGCGGCGACGTACTCGCTGCGCGTCTCCGACCCGGCCGGCCGCGTCCTCGGCACCGTCGGGCCGCTGCGCAGCGGGGCGGACGGGTCGTTCCGCGCGACCGTCCCGGGCAGCCTCACGAAGGGCGTGCGCGCCGACCGGGACAGCCACTACGTCTCCACCCTCGCCGTCCGCGTGGTCGACGTCACCGCGGGCAGGAAGCACGCCGACGACGCGGGCGCCGCGCCGCTGGCCGTCGCCGCCGCGCCGGCCGGGCTCGAGCTCGACAACGACTTCACGTCGAGCGTCGGCTGGGTCAAGCCGGGCGACACGTACCCGTTCCGCGTCGTCGTCCGCAACTACACGACCAGCCCGGTCGCCGACGCGACCGTGACGCTGCCGGCCGTGCCGGGCATGCGCTTCACCAAGCAGCAGTCCGCCACCGGCACCGTCACCGTCGCCGACCGCACCATCACCTGGACCATCCCGAGCGTGCCCGGCGCGGCCGACGAGACGACGCCGGCCGCCGTGACGCTGGTGGTCGAGGGTGCCGCCGACACGACGCAGCTCAACCCGCGCATCGTGTGGGAGGACCTCTCCACCACCGCCACGCTCACCTACGGCGCCACGACGGTGACCTCGAAGAGCCACGGCCCCAAGGTCATCCCGCCGGGCGAGCAGTACGACACCGCGCGGTACGGCGACCGGCCGTTCCCGGTGGTCCCGGTCGACTACGTCGAGCGCAAGCACAGCACCGAGCACAACGGCCAGGCGCTCGCTGACAAGATCAACTCGCCGTCCATCGAGGGCTCGACGTTCAACCTGTACCAGGAGATGTCGTACGGCCAGCTCTACCCGCACGCCACGGTGCCGTCGGCCGGCATCGCGACGGCGCCGTTCGACTCGACCAACAAGATCGACTTCACCGACCCGAGGCCGAACGGCGTCTGCACCCCCGACGGCCTCACGACGCTCGAGGCGGCGCAGGGCACGGCCGCGTACGCCGAGCGCATCCATGACGGCTGGTACCAGCTCCCCGGCACCACGCAGTACTACGGCCTGGACCGGTACGGCCCGCAGGCGGCGTTCGTCGGCGCGGTGGCGTCGCAGTCGCTGCTGTTCGACATCGACAGCGCGTGCGGCCCGACCGCGAAGGGCGTCTTCGACGCCGCCGCGATCGCCGACCCGGAGATCGACTACTCCGACTTCGACACCGACAAGGACGGCGTCGTCGACTTCTTCATGATGGTGTTCGCCGGCGTCGGCGGGCATGGCGCGTCCGTCACCGAGAAGCCCCCGTACGACAACATCTGGCCGCACTCGTCCAGCCTGGAGTTCACCTACACCGACCCGGTGACCAAGCAGGGCGGCTACGTCTCGAAGGACCAGCTCAAGGACCTCGAGGGCCGGCCGCTCTGGTACACCGACGGCACCCGCACCACGATGACGACCACGCCGCAGGCCGACGACAAGCTCAAGGTGTTCGTCCGCGTCGGGCCGTACAACGTCAACCCCGAGTCGGCGATCGACAAGGCCAGCGTCATCTCGCACGAGTACGGCCACTCGCTCGGCCTCCCGGACTTCTACTCCACGAACGACCGGGACACGTACGGCGACTGGAACCTCATGGCGACCGACAAGTCGCAGAACATGGACGTGTTCAGCAAGCAGGACCTCGGCTGGATCGTGCCCCGCGTCCTCCCGCAGGGGAGCCACACGGCGACCGGCTGGCGCGACTCGAAGATCAACACGCACCAGATCGAGTGGCGCACGCCGGCCGGCTCGAAGTACGTGCTCGAGGGGGCGAACGTCGCCAACGGCGAGGCGTACACGGTGAAGCTGCCGGGACGCACGTTGATCAGCCCGGAGAAGGTGTCGCAGGGCGCGTCACCGTCACACGTCTGGTGGTCGGGGTCCGGCAACGACTTCGGCTGCGCGCCGGAGGGCGGGCACAACCTCGACATCTCGCTGCCGGAGCTGAAAGAGGTCGCCGCCGGCACCACCGTCACCGTGTCGTTCGCGTCGTACTGGGACATGGAGTGGGACTACGACTACGGCTTCGTGCTGATCTCGCCGGACAGCGGCGAGACGTACACGTCGGTCCCGTCGGACAAGGGGTACACGACCCCGGCCGCGCAGAACCCGAACACCAACAACTGCCAGACCCGCTACGGCAACGGCATCACCGGCACCAGCGGCTCGTACCAGGCCAACACCCAGCAGGTCGACCGGGTCAACGGCACCGCGAGCGGCACGCAGTACCCGGACGGGCCGTTCCTCCAGGACTCGTACGACATCTCCGACCTGGCCGGCACCGACGACCCGGTGCTGCGGTTCTCCTACGCGACCGACCCCGGCGTGGCGCACCCCGGCTGGTTCATCGACGACCTCGTCATCAAGGTCGGCGACAAGGTCATCTACCAGTCGAACTTCGAGTCGTTCGAGAAGGACCGCCCGCACATCTACAACGGCGGCTGCAAGGAGGACCTGCGCGTCGCCGCCAACTGCACCAAGGGGTGGCAGTACATCTCCTCCGACGTCGCGGCGACCGCCGACCACGGCTACTACATGGAGATGCGCGACCGCAGCGGCTTCGACTTCAACGGCAAGAACGAGAACGACCGCGAGGGCATCGCGTTCCAGCCGGGCATGCTGCTCGTCTACACCAACGAGTCGCACGGCTACGGCAACGCCGGCACCGACGACCCGCCCGCGCAGTCGCCGCTCGACGCCAACCCGCAGCCCGGCGAGTCGCACCCGAACCTCAACGACGCGGCGTTCGCCCAGGGCGACACGTACAACGACAGCGACCACGTCGACAACTACCTCGACCCGTCGACCGAGTCCGGCAACTGGGAGTTCCGGTTCTCCTGCCTGTCGTTCAAGGTCGACAAGCTCGCCGGCGACGACGTCGGCCCCGACTCCGACCCCGGCACCGGCGGCAACCTCGTCGGCAACGTGACGTTCCAGACGCGGCCGCGCTGCGCGGCGTTCGACTACGGCTACAACGGCGCCGTCCGCGCCAACGTCGCCCCGACCGCCGTGCTCCAGGTGAAGCCGGAGTCGGCGAAGGTCGGCCAGGTCGTGACGTTCGACGGCTCGTCGTCGTTCGACGACCGCGACGCGCCGCCGGACCTCACCTACGCGTGGTCGTTCGGCGACGGCGCCACCGGCAGCGGCCGCACGGCGCGGCACACGTACGCGAAGGCGGGCACCTACACGGTGACGTTGAAGGTCACCGACCGCAACGGCGCGTCGACCACGGCCACGCGTTCGGTGACGGTCGGCGCGACGGCGCCGCCGAAGCAGACGCGGCAGCAGCGGCAGATGCCGGCGACCGGTCTGACCGACACGTACGCGCTGCTCGCGCTGATGGCGCTCGGCGGTGCGGCGGCCCTCCGCCGCCGTACCCGCCGCGCCGCCTAGGCGTCGTTACCCCAGCGCTTCCGGGAAGCGCGGCACGCACGGAGAAGGCGCGAAACGCTTCCCGAACGCGCCGGGGAGGCGGCCCGGCCGTCAGATCTGGACGCGCCAGACGGTCCAGTCGTCCTGGGGCGTGGCGCCGAGGGAGCGGTAGAAGCCCTGGGCGGGCTCGTTCCAGTCGAGGACCCACCACTCGATGCGGCCGTACTGGCGCGCACGCGCCAGGTCGAGCAGCGTCGTGAGCAGCGCCTTACCGATGCCGGAGCCCCGGTGCGCGGGGCGGACGTAGAGGTCCTCGAGCCAGATGCCGTGCCGGCCGAGCCAGGTCGAGAAGTTCAGGAACCACAACGCGAACCCCACGACCTCGCCGCCGACCTCGGCGACGTGGCAGTACACGGCCGGCGCTGGGCCGAACAACGCGTCGCGCAGGCCGTCCGCCGTGGCCACGACGGCGTCCGGCTCGCGCTCGTACGTCGCGAGCTCGCGGATCAGCTCCAGCACCACCGGGACGTCGGCGGGCGCGGCCGGGCGGATCGAGTGCATGCCTGCTCCTGGACAGCGTGAGAGGCCGGCAGCCGCGCACCCGAACAGGGCGCCACACGGCCACCGGCCTCTCGACGAACGACGCTACCGACCACCCCTGCGCCGGACGGGCAGGCAGCGGGGCCGGATTGGCGCGGGTGCGCCTACTTCTTGGTGTCGGCGAAGACGGCCGCGATCTGGTCGACCAGGTCGATGACCTTCTGGCCGTCGGCGGGGTCGAGCGACTTCTTGGCGGCGCCGGCGGCCTTCGTGGCGTCCCAGAAGAGCTGGTGCAGCTCGGGGTGCGCGGCGAGGTGCTCGGGCTTGAAGTAGTCGGTCCACAGCACCCAGAGGTGGTGCTTGACCAGGTCGGCGCGCTCCTCCTTGATCTGGATCGCGCGGGTGCGGAACTGCTCGTCGTCGGACGCGGCGTACTTCTCCATGCACGCCTTCACCGACAGCGCCTCGATCCTGGCCTGCGCCGGGTCGTAGACGCCGCACGGGAGGTCGCAGTGGGCCTCGGCGGTGACGCGCGGAGCCAGCAGGCGGGCCAGCAGCGACATCGGGATGGTCCTTTCGGTCGGGTGCACGATGGGTCCGGCAACGACCCTACAACCGTGTCGAGGAGCGTTCCGGGTGAGCCTGCCGTGGCTGCGCGTGGCCGTGAGCGGCCCGTCGATGCTGCCCGCGCTCGCGCCCGGCGACTGGGTCCTCGTGCGCCGGACGAACGCGCCCCGCCCCGGGCGGGTGGTCGTCGTGCGGCGCCCGGAACGCCTCGTGGTCAAGCGGCTGGTCCGCTGGACCGGCGACGGCCGGGCGTGGGTGGAGGGCGACAACGCCGCGGTGTCGGGCGACAGCCGGACGTTCGGCCCGGTGGAGCGGGCCGACGTGGTCGGCGAGGTGCGGTGGCGGTACTACCCGCTACGCGCCGCCGGCCGGGTCCGCTGACGGCAGCCGCAGCCCCAGCTCGGCGTACCGCGCCAGCGCCGACTCCCACGTCGGTAGCTGGCCGAGCTCGCGCGCCTCCTTGAGCGTCGGCGCGTCGCGGTCGCGGTCGGAGAGGATCGGGTCGGCCACCTGCCAGTCGATGTCCAGCTCCGGGTCGAACGGCGACACGGTGAACTCGCGGGCCGGGTCGTACTCGGCGGAGCAGAAGTACAGCAGCGACGCCTCGTCGGACAGCGCCACGAACGCGTGGCCGATGCCCTCCGCGATGTAGACGCCGCGGCGTTCGGAGGAGTCGATCCGCACGACGTCCCAGGTGCCGAACGTCGGCGAGCCGTCCCTGATGTCGATGACGAAGTCGAGGCCGGCGCCGCTGGGGCAGTAGACGAACTTCGCCTGCCCGGGCGGGACGAGCGCGAAGTGGATGCCGCGCAGGACGTTGCGGCGGGACACCGAGTTGTTGACCTGCGCGATGGACAGCGGGTGCCCGATCGCGGGCGCGAACGTCGCCGCCTTGTACATCTCGAGGAACACGCCCCGGTCGTCCGCGTGCGGCCGCGGCGTGACCGTCCAGGCGCCCGGCACCTTCGTCTCCGTGAACTCCATGCGGACGAGTCTGCCAGCGCGGTGCGGGAGAATCGAACGCATGGAGATCTGGTTCAACCCGTCGTGCAGCAAGTGCCGGGCGAGCGAGGAGCTGCTGGACGAGGCGGGCGTCGCCTACACCGAACGCCGCTACCTCGACCAGCCGCCGACGGTCGAGGAGCTGGACCGCGTGACCCGGCTGCTCGGCGTGGAGCCGTGGGACCTGACCAGGATGGACGAGGGACGGGCGAAGGAGCTCGACCTGGCGAACGCGCCGCGCGACCGCGAGGCGTGGCTGCGGACGCTGGCGGACAACCCGATCCTGGTGCAGCGGCCCATCGTCATCACCGACGACGGCCGCGCGGTGATCGGCCGCCCGCCGGAGAAGATCCTCGACCTCCTGAAGGGCTGACGTTCAGAGGATCTTCGAGAGGAACGCCTTCGTCCGCTCGTGCCGCGGGTTGGCGAACACCTCGCGCGGCGCGCCCTGCTCGACCACGACGCCGCCGTCCATGAAGACGACCCGGTCGCCGACCTCGCGCGCGAACCCCATCTCGTGGGTGACGACGACCATCGTCATGCCGTCGCGGGCCAGGCCCTTCATCACGTCGAGCACCTCGCCGACCAGCTCCGGGTCGAGCGCCGACGTCGGCTCGTCGAACAGCATCAGCTTCGGGTCCATGGCCAGCGCCCGCGCGATCGCGACGCGCTGCTGCTGGCCGCCGGAGAGCATCGACGGGTACGCGTCCGCCTTGTCGGCGAGGCCGACCCGGTCGAGCAGCTCCCGCGCCCGCCTCGCGGCGGCGTCGCGCTTGAGGCCGCGGACCCGCACCGGCGCGATCGTGACGTTCTGCAACGCCGTCATGTGCGGGAACAGGTTGAACCGCTGGAACACCATGCCGATCTCGGCGCGCTTGCGGGCGACCTCGTTCTCCCGCAGCTCGTAGAGCTTGTCGCCGTGCTGGCGGTAGCCGACCAGCTCGCCGTCGACGGAGAGCCGGCCGGCGTCGATCTTCTCCAGGTGGTTGATGCAGCGCAGGAACGTCGTCTTCCCGGAGCCGGACGCGCCGAGCAGCACGACGACCTCGCGCTCGCCGACCTCGAGGTCGATGCCCTTGAGCACCTCGACGTGGCCGAACCGCTTGCGCACCCCCTCGGCCTTCACCATGACGCTCATACGGCCCCCTGCGCCCCGCCCGCGGGCACCGTCGCCTCGCGCACCCGCATCGCGGCGCGGCCCGCGACGCCGCGGGAGAACCGGCGTTCGAGGAAGTGCTGGCCGACGAGCAGCACGCTCGTCATCGCGACGTACCAGAGGCAGGCGGCGACGAGCATCGGGAACACCTGGAACGTCCGGTTGCCGACGGCCTGGAGCTGGAAGAACAGCTCGTTCGAGACGGGCACGTAGGCGACGAGCGCGGTGTCCTTGAGCATGGCGATGGTCTCGTTGCCGGTCGGCGGCACGATGACGCGCATCGCCTGCGGCAGCACGATCCGGCGCAGCGTCAGGCCGCGGCTCATGCCGAGCGCCTGCGCCGCCTCCGTCTGGCCGACGTCGACGGAGAGGATGCCGGCGCGGACGATCTCGGCCATGTACGCGGCCTCGGACAGCGCCAGCGCGAGCAGGCCGGCCAGGAACCCGGTGAGCAGGGTGCGGGCGTCGACGCCGAAGACCCGCGCGTCGCCGTGCAGCCCGAACAGCGAGAAGAGCTGCCGGTCGAACGGCAGGCCGCCCTCGATGCGCGCGTACAGGATGCCGAGGTTGCCGAACAGGATCGCGAGCACGATGCGCGGCACCGCGCGGAAGAACCACGTGTAGACCCAGGAGACGGTCGAGATGACGGGGTTCGGCGACAGCCGCATCACCGCCAGCACGATGCCGAACGCCACCCCGATGAGCATCGCGAGGACGGTCAGCACGACCGACGTGCGCGCGCCCTCGACCACGGGCGGCCGGAACATGTGGTCGACCATGAACCGCCACTGGAACGCGTCGTTCGTGGCGAGCATGTGCGCGAACATCGCCACGAGCAGGGCGATGATCGCAACCGCCAGCCACCGCCCGGGGTGGCGCACCGGGATGGCCCGGATCGGCTCCGGGCCATCCGCGGCGGGCGCCGCGTCGTCGGTCAGGGGTTGACCTTCGGGTCGGTGATCGCGCCCTGCTCGACGCCCCACTGCTGGAGGATCTGCGTGTAGGCGCCCTCCGTCATGACCGCCTTGAGCGCGTCGGCGAGCGCCTGCGCGAAGTCGGTCTGGCCCTTCTTGAGCACCCAGCCGTACGGCGCCGAGTCGTAGATCTGGCCGACGAGCGCGAGCTGCTCGTTCGTCTGCTTCACGGCGTACGCGATGACCGGCGAGTCGGCGAGCATCGCGTCCTCCTTGCCGCTGACGACGGCGGTGGTGGCCTCGCTCTGCGCCTGGTACTGGTCGATCGTGATCTTCGGCTTGCCGGCGTCGGTGCACTTCTTCGACCGCGCGGTCACGTCGTCGACCTGGACGGTGTCCTTCTGGACCGCGACCTTCTTGCCGCACGCGTTGTCCGGGTCGATGCTCGCCCCGGTCTTCGCCGCCCACTGGGTGCCGGCGGAGAAGTAGCTGACCATCTCCGCCTGCTTCTTGCGCTCGTCGTTGATGGTGAACGACGAGACGCCGATCTCGTACTTGCCGGAGCCGACGCCCGGGATGATGTTGCCGAACGGCGCGGTGACGAACTCCGCCTGGAGCCCGAGCTTGGCCGCGACCGCCTTGAACAGGTCGACGTCGAAGCCCTGGATGGTCTTGCCGTCGGCGGCGAGGAACTCGCTCGGCGCGTACGTCGAGTCGGTGCCGACGAGGATCTTGCCGTCGGCCTTGATGGCGTCCGGCACCTTCGCGGCGAGCGCGGCGTCGACCGACGGCGTGATGCTCGGGGCGGTCGTGCCGCTGGGGCCGCCGGTGCCGACGGTGTTGTCGTCCGCCTTCTCCCCGCAGGCGGTGAGGACGAGTGCGGCGGCGAGGCCGCCGAGGACGAGCCGGCCGGCTCGGGTCGGGACGCGGAGCACGGATCCTCCAAGGGAGTGGGGACGGGCCTGCCCGTATCTTGCCGCAGCCCGTCCCGCCGCGTCGCGACCGCCCTTCGCGCCGGGCTAGGGTCCTCGCGTGCTCGCCGTCACCGCCACGTCGTTCTCCGCCGACGACCCGCTCTCCGGCCTCGCCGTCGGCGAGCTCGCCGAGCCGGCGCCGCCCGAGGGGTGGGCGCGGGTCCGGGTCCGCGCCGCGTCGCTGAACCACCACGACCTGTGGTCGTTGCGCGGCGACGGGCTGCGGCCGGAGCAGCTCCCGATGGTGCTCGGCTGCGACGCGGCGGGCGTCACCGACGACGGCGCCGAGGTGGTCGTGCACGCCGTCGTCGCGGAGGCGCCCGACGGCGACGAGACGAACGACCCGCACCGCACGCTGCTGTCCGAGAAGCACCCCGGCACGCTCGCCGAGTACGTCTGCGTGCCCCGCCGCAACCTGGTGCCGAAGCCCGCGACGCTGTCGTGGGAGGAGGCGGCGTGCGTGCCGACGGCGTGGCTGACGGCGTACCGGATGCTGTTCACGCAGAGCGGGCTGAAGCCGGGCGGGCGGGTGCTCGTGCAGGGCGCGGGCGGCGGCGTGTCCACGGCGCTGATCGCGCTGGCGCGCGCCGCCGGCTACGTCGTCTACGTCACCAGCCGCGACGGGGCGAAGCGCGCGCGGGCGGTCGAGCTCGGCGCGCACGCGGCGTTCGAGAGCGGCGCGCGGCTGCCGGAACGCGTCGACGCGGTGATGGAGACCGTGGGCGCGGCGACGTGGGACCACTCGCTGAAGTCGCTGGAGATGGGCGGCACGGTCGTCGTCGCCGGCGCGACGAGCGGGTCGGAGCCGCCGGCCGACCTGCGGCGGGTGTTCTTCCGCCAGCTCCGCGTCGTCGGCTCGACCATGGGCACGCGCGGCGAGCTGGTGGCGTTGCTGCGGCTCCTCGACGCGACCGGCGTGCGGCCGGTGGTCGACTCGGTGCGGCCGCTGGCGGACGCGCGGGAGGCGTTCGCGCGGCTCGCGTCGGGGGAGACGTTCGGCAAGCTCGTCCTGACGACGTAACGTCGGTCCATGCGCCGTCTCGTCACCGCCCTCGCCGCCACCGCGCTCGCCGTCGCCGGGCTCACCGCGCCCGCCCGCGCCGCCGTGCCCGACCCGCGCCAGGTGCGCGCCGGCTGGACGCGGATCGCCGCCGGGCTCTCCGGCCCGGTCGCGATGAGCCACCCCGAGGGCGACTCGCGGCTGTTCGTCGTGGAGCGGCCCGGACGCGTCCGGGTGATCCGCGACGGCGTGCTCAAGGCGACGCCGTTCCTCGACCTCCACACCAAGGTCAGCACGGCCGGCGAGGGCGGGCTGCTGTCGATCGCGTTCAAGCCGAACTACGCGACCAGCGGGCTGTTCTTCGTCGCGTGGACCGACGGCGCGATGACGCTGCACGTCACCCGCTACCACGCGCGGCCCGCGAGCGACGTCGCCGACCCCGTCGGCGTCGACGTCATCACCGTGCCGCACCCCGACAACACCAACCACAACGGCGGGCAGCTCGCGTTCGGGCCAGGCGGCTACCTGTTCGTCGGCACCGGCGACGGCGGCGGCGCCGGCGACCCGGCCGGCAACGCGCAGAACCTCGGCTCGCTGCTCGGCAAGATCCTGCGGCTCAACATCACGACGTTCTCCGGCGGCAAGCAGTACTCGGTCCCGACCGGCAACCCGTTCTACGGCCAGGCCGGCAAGCGCGGCGAGATCTGGCTCTACGGGCTGCGCAACCCGTGGCGGTTCTCGTTCGACCGCGGCCACCCGAACCTCGTCGTCGGCGACGTGGGGCAGGGCGCGCGCGAGGAGATCGACAACGTCACCACCGGCGGCCTCAACCTCGGCTGGGACTGCCGCGAGGGCAGCGTGAACACCGTCAGCCAGTACGGCGGCTCGTACTGCGGCGCGAGCGGCTACACGCCGCCGATCCACGAGTACGACCACTCCGCCGGCGACTGCGCGATCATCGGCGGGTACATCTACCGCGGCTCGCGGTACGCGACGCTGCTCGGCGGCGAGTACGTCTACGGCGACTACTGCTCCGGCCGGCTCTGGCTGCTCGGCCGCGACGCGAACGGCCGCATCGTCGCCGGCGGCCTCAACGTCTTCCCCGCGCACGTCCTCGCCTTCGGCCGCGACGCGGCCGGCGAGCTGTACCTGCTGTCCGAGAACGGCGGCGTGTACCGCCTCGCGTTCGCGCACCGGTAGCCGCCGGTGCGGGTCGCGGTCGTCGCCGGCCCTGACGCGGGGCACGCGTTCCCGGCGGTGTCGCTCGCGCTGGCGGTGCGCCGCCGCGGCGACGAGGCGCTGTTCGTCAGCGGCACGCAGTGGGCGGGCGCGGTCGCGCGCGACGGGCTGCCGTTCGCGGAGATCGGGCCGACGCCGCGGCGGCGTGAGGACGGCGACTTCGGCTTCGTGCTGTGGGAGCGCGGCCAGGAGCTGGCGCCCGGCATCGCGGCGACGTTGCGGGAGTTCGGCGCGGACGTCGCGGTGGTCGACTCGATCACGGTCGCGGGGTGGTTCGCCGCGGACCTCGCGGGGGTGCCGCGGGTGGAGCTGGTGCCGACGTCGTTGCAGGAGCCGTCGCGGGGGCTGCCGCCGATCGGGATGGGGCTGGCGCCGGGGCGGACGCCGTTGGGGAAGGCGCGGGACGCGTGGTACCGGCGGTTGCACGAGCGGTCGCGGGCCATCGGGCGGGCGGAGTGCGCGGCGGCGCGGGTGGCGATCGGCCTGCCCGCCGAGGGACCGCCGGTGGCGACGCTCGTGGCGACGCTGCCCGGGCTGGAGCCGCCGCGGCCGGACTGGCCCGCGCGGACCGAGGTCGTCGGGCCGATGGAGTGGGACCCGGCGGACGCGGACCTGCCGGAGCCGGCGGGGGAGGGGCCGCTGGTGTTCCTCGCCGACTCGTCCGCCACCGGGCGGCCGCAGACGCTGCTCGACGTGGCGGTCGAGGGGCTGCGCGGGCTGCGGGTCGCGTGCACGCGCTTCTCCGGCGTCGCCGCCGGGCTGCCGGAGGGGTTCGTGGCCGGTCCCGGACGGCAGGCGCCGTTGCTGGACCGGGCGTCGGTCGTCGTCTGCGCGGGCGGCCACGGCATGGTCGCGAAGGCGCTGGTCCGCGGGCTGCCGCTCGTCGTCGTGCCCGGCCCCGGCGACCAGCGGGAGAACGCCGCCCGCGTCGCCCGCCTCGGCGCCGGCGTCCACCTGCCGCCGGCGCGCCTCGCGCCGGACACGCTGCGTTCGGCCGTCGACCGGGTGCTCGGGGACCCGTCCTACGCCGCCGCCGCGCGCCGCGTCGCCGCCACCGCGCGCGGGCTCGGACCGGACCACGCCGCCGCAAGGCTGGCGGCGTTGGTACCTGCCTTGTCCTGACATGCCGGACTCGTCACACTGCGCGGACCATCCCCGCCCGCAGGAGGTGTCCCGTGATCCGTCGAATCGTGCTCGCAGTGGCCGCGGCCGGAGCCGTGGCCGCGCTGACGCCGGTCGCCCACGCGAACGAGTGCCCGCCCGGCACGTACAAGCAGTGGACCGGGCTGTACCGGCCGACCGACGGCCAGCCGTGGGAGGTCTGCCTCCCGCACCTCCCGCCCATCTAGCCCCAGGAGCCCCCCGCACATGACCCGTCGTCTCCTCGTCGCGCTCGCCGTCGCCGGCAGCGCGTTCGCCACCGTGCCCGCGGCACACGCGTACTTCGTCTGCCCGCGGCCCACGACGTCGCAGTGGAGCGGTCTCTACGACCCGACCACCGGCGAACGGATCTACATCTGCGCCCCGGTCCTCCCGCCGCAGTAGCCCTCTCTCCCCCCGGAGGAAAACCTGATGTCCCCTCGCCTCGTGCTCGCCGCGGCGGGCCTGGCCACGGCGGCGGCGTTCGCGCCGGCCGCCTCCGCCACGTCCGCCTCGATGGGCTGCCCGCCCGGCTTCTACTCGCGGCAGAGCGGTCTCTACTCGCCGCTCAACGGCAACCCGATCACCTACTGCTACCCGACCGGCCCCAGCGGCGCCTCGGTCACGTCCGTCGCGGCCGTCGAGTCCGGTGTGATCGGCTGCCCGCTCGGCCTGAAGAGGGTCCCGAGCGGCTACTACAACCCGACCACCGGCGAGCCCATCTACATCTGCTTCTTCTCGCCCGGTCCCTGACGACCCCGGAGGTCCCCATGGCACGACGCCTCGTCCTCGGGCTGGCCGCCGTCGCCGCGGTGGGTGCGCTCGGCGCGCCCGCCCACGCGATCGGCTGCCCGCCCGGCACGTACCACCAGTGGATCGGGCTCTACAACCCGACCACCGGTGAGAAGCTCGAGCCCTGCCTGCCGTACATCCCGCCGCCCAGCTAGCCCGGCGCCGTTCGCGCAACGGCCGCTCTCCCCGCTGCGGGAGGGCGGCCGTTGCCGCGTTCGGGAAGCGGATCGCGCCTTCGTCGTGCGGGGCGTGCTTCCGGGAAGCGGTGTGGCGGGCGGGTCAGTCCTCGTCGTCCAGGCGGGCGATCCAGGTCGCCAGGCGGTCGACCGGGGTCTCGAACTCCGGGTTCAGGTCCACGAAGTCGCGCAGCCGGTCCGCTAGCCAGGCGAGCGAGACCTGCTCCTCGCCCCGACGTTCGGCGAGCTCCTCGATGCCCTTGTCCGTGAAGTACACGGCGCCTACTCGAACGCCGCCGCCACGAGCGTCTGCTGCTCGACGTCGTGCACCTTGGACGAGCCGGACGCGGGCGACGCGGACGCCTTGCGCGAGACGCGGCGCAGCGACTGGCCGGGCGCGAGCAGCTCGGGCAGGTGCAGCGCCATGAACGGCCACGCGCCCTGGTTGGCGGGCTCCTCCTGGCACCACACGACGTCGGTGGCGGCGCCGTACGACGCGAGCGCGGCGCGCAGCTCGTCGGCGGGGATCGGGTAGAGCTGCTCGACGCGGAGCAGCGCGACGTCGTCGTGGCCGTTCTTGGCGCGGTAGGCGGCGAGGTCGTAGTGGACCTTTCCACTGGTGAGGACGACGCGCCGGACGCCGGAGGCGGCGGCGGTGTCGCCGATGACGGGGACGAAGCCGCGCTCGGTGAAGTCGGCGGCGGCGCTGACGGCCGCCTTGTGCCGCAGCATCGACTTCGGCGTGAAGACGACGAGCGGGCGGCGCTTGGTGCCCTTCACCTGCTGGCGCAGCAGGTGCGCGTAGTTGGCCGGCGACGACGGCGCGGCGACGGTGATGTTGTCCTCGGCGCAGAGGGTGAGGAAGCGTTCGATGCGGGCCGACGAGTGGTCCGGGCCCTGCCCCTCGTAGCCGTGGGGGAGCAGCATGACCAGGCCGCTGTTCTGGCCCCACTTCGCCTCGGCGGCAGCGACGAACTCGTCGATGATCGACTGCGCGCCGTTGACGAAGTCGCCGAACTGCGCCTCCCAGCAGACGAGCGCATCCGGTCGGGCGACGGCGTAGCCGTACTCGAAGCCGAGCGCCGCGAACTCGCTCAGCAGCGAGTCGTACACCCAGAACGGCGCCTGGTCCGGCGCCAGGTGGCAGAGCGGGACGTACTCGGCGCCGGTGTTGCGGTCGACCAGCACGGCGTGCCGCTGGCCGAACGTGCCGCGCCGCGAGTCCTGCCCGGCGAGGCGCACCGGGTGCCCCTCCACGAGTAGCGAGCCGAACGCGAACTGCTCGGCGAGCGCCCAGTCGATGGTGCCGTCGGCGAGCATCTGAGCGCGGCGCTGGAGCTGCGGCAGCAGCCGCGGGTGGACGGTGAACCCCTCCGGCACGGCGAGCTGCGCGTCGACCACCCGCTTGAGGACCTCCTCGGGCACGCGGGTGTCGACCTCGCCGTCGTCCACCACGGGCATCGGCGGCTCGACCGACGGTCGCGTCTCGGCGTCGCGGGTCTGCACGAACACGCTCTCCAGGTGGCCCTGGTAGTTGCGCAGCACCTCCTCGGCCTCGGCGACGGTGATGTCGCCACGGCCGATCAACGCCTCCGTGTAGCGCTTGCGCGTGGAGCGGTGGGCGTCGATGAGGTCGTACATGAGCGGCTGCGTGTACGACGGCTCGTCCACCTCGGAGTGGCCGCGCCGGCGGTAGCAGACCATGTCGATGACGACGTCCTTGTGGAACCGCTCGCGGAACGCGAACGCCAGCCGCGCCACCCGCACGACCGCCTCGGGGTCGTCGCCGTTGACGTGGAAGATCGGCGCCTGGACCATCCGCGCCACGTCGGTGCAGTAGACGGTCGACCGCGCGCTCGCGGCGGCGGTGGTGAAGCCGAGCTGGTTGTTGACGACGACGTGCAACGTCCCGCCGGTGCGGTAGCCGGAGAGCTGCGAGAGGTTCAGCGTCTCGGCGACGACGCCCTGGCCGGCGAACGCCGCGTCGCCGTGCAGCAGCACCGGCAGCACCGAGTAGCCGGCCTCGCCGCGGTTGATGCGGTCCTGCTTGGCGCGCACGATGCCTTCGAGGACGGGGTCGACGGCCTCGAGGTGGGACGGGTTCGACGCGAGCGACACGGCGACGGCCGAGCCGTCCGGCGCCTTGAACGTCCCCTCGGCGCCGAGGTGGTACTTCACGTCGCCGGAGCCCTGGGTGGTGTTGGTGTCCAGGTCGCCGTCGAACTCGCGGAAGATCTGGCCGTACGACTTGCCGACGATGTTGGCGAGCACGTTGAGGCGGCCGCGGTGCGGCATGCCGATCGCGACCTCGTCCAGGCCGTTCTGCGCGGCCTCGGCGAGCACGGCGTCGAGCAGCGGGATGACGCTCTCCCCGCCTTCGAGCGAGAACCGCTTGTGACCGACGTACTTGGTCTGGAGGAAGTTCTCGAACGCCTCGGCGGCGTTGAGGCGTTCGAGGATGCGGAGCTGCTCGTCGCGGTCGAGCTGCTCGTGCGGGACCTCGACCCGCTCCTGGATCCACTGCCGCTGCACCGGGTCCTGGATGTGCATGTACTCGATGCCGATGGTGCGGCAGTACGAGTCGCGCAGGACGCCGAGGACCTCGCGCAGCCGCATCGTCTGCTGCCCGGCGAAGCCGCCGGTGGGGAACTCGCGGTCGAGGTCCCACAGCGTCAGGCCGTGGTTGAGGACGTCGAGGTCGGCGTGGCTGCGGCTGCGGTAGTTCAGCGGGTCGACGTCGGCCATCAGGTGGCCGCGGACGCGGTAGGCGTGGATCAGCTCGACGACGCGCGCCGGCTTGGAGATCTCGCCGTCGTGGGTGGTGATGTCGCGGACCCAGCGGACCGGCTCGTAGGGGATGCGCAGGCTGTAGAAGATCTGCTCGTAGAAGCCCTCCTCGCCGAGGAGGAGCTGGTGCACCCGGCGCAGGAAGTCGCCGGACTGCGCGCCCTGGATGATCCGGTGGTCGTACGTGCTGGTGAGCGTGATCGTCTTGCTCACGGCGAGGCGGGCGAGGGTGTCGGGGGAGGCGCCCTGGTACTCGGCGGGGTACTCCATCGCGCCGACGCCGACGATCGCGCCCTGGCCTGCCATCAGCCGCGGCACCGAGTGGACGGTGCCGATGGTGCCGGGGTTGGTGAGGCTGATCGTCGTGCCGGCGAAGTCGTCGGCGGTGAGCTTGTTGTTGCGCGCCCGCCGCACGATGTCCTCGTACGCCGCCCAGAACGTCGCGAAGTCCATCGTCTCCGCGGCCTTGACGCTGGGCACGACGAGCTGGCGGGTGCCGTCGTCCTTCTGGAGGTCGATGGCGAGGCCGAGGTTGACGTGCTCGGGGGTGACGAGGACGGGCTTGCCGTCGGGGCCGTGCTCGAAGCCGTTGTTCATCTCCGGCATCGCCTTGCAGGCCTGCACGACGGCGTAGCCGATGAGGTGCGTGAACGACACCTTGCCGCCGCGGTTGCGGGCGAGGTGGCGGTTGACGACGGTGCGGTTGTCCTCGAGCAGCTTCGCCGGGACGGCGCGGACGCTGGTGGCGGTGGGGACCTGGAGCGAGGACTCCATGTTCTGCACGACGCGGGCGGCGGCGCCCTTGAGGACGGTGCCGTTGGGGGCGGCCTTCGGCTGCGGCGCGGCCTTGGCGGGCGCGGGCGGCGCGGCGACCTCGCCGCCGGACTTGGCGGTGACGACCGACGCCTCGGTCTGGGGGAGCGGCTCGGTGCGCCCCTCGGCCGGCGTCGCCTCGCCAGGTGAGTAGTCGGCGAAGAAGTCCCACCAGGCCGGGTCGACGGAGTTCTTGTCGGCGAGGTACTGCTGGTAGATCTCGTCGACGAGCCAGACGTTCGTGCCGAACTCGGCCAAGCGGTCGGACTGGGCAGACACGGGTTGACGCCCCCTGCGGCGGGTCGGTATGCGGGTGGTCCCAGGTTACGCCGGGTGACGGGTCCGGTCGAAAGCGGTCGGCGGCCGCCGCGGGGGTGTCAGGTGGTCGCGACGGTGTAGGTGACCCGCTGCCGCAACGGCAGCGAGCCGTCGGGGCGCGCGTGCGCGGCGAGCGCCGCGTCCAGCTCGGCGCGGACGGCGTCGAGCTCGGCGGGCGGGATGCGTTCCAGCGCGACGCGCTGGCCCTGCGACCAGGCCCACTCCCACCACTGCTCCGCGTCGCGGAACGCCGTGTCGAACGACTCGGTGACGACCTCGACGTCGGCGAAGCCGGCCGCGCGCACGGCCGCCTCGATCGCCGCGGCGTCGGCGAGCGCCGCCTGCCCGGGCGGCCCGCCCGGCGGCATGAACCGGCCGATGACCGGCCCGATCGCGGCGAACTCGGCGGCGTTCGGCGGGAACGTCGTGAACGCCAGCCGGCCACCCGGCCGGAGCAGGCGCCGGTACTCCCGCAGCGCTCGCGGGACGTCCGGCAGCATGAACACCACGAGCCCGCCGAGCACCGCGTCGAACGACGCGTCGGGGAACTCCGGCGCCTCCGCGTCGCCGACCGTCACCACGACGTGCGCGAGCCCGCGCGCCGCGGCGTCGGCGGCGGTGCGCCGCACCATCTCGGGCGCCAGGTCGGTCGCGGCGACGCGTCCCGTGGGGCCGACCCGCTCGGCCGCCTCCCACAGCACCGCGCCGCGGCCGGTGCCGACGTCGAGGACGTGCTCGCCGGGGCCGATCGCGGCGAGCTCGACGAGCCGCCGCGCGATGGGCGCGAAGAACGGCACGCCGACGGCGTCGTACGCCGGCGCCGCGCGGTCGAAGACGTCGGCCGTCAGGCGCTTCAGGTCCTCGCTCACGCGCGCATCCTGGCACGGGTGGCGCCGGGTCGCCGCGACGCCGGGCCCCGAGGGTGGGGGTCCGGCGTCGCGACGCCCGCCCGGCGTCAGACCGTGCGCAGCGTCACCGTGAAGCCGCGCGCGGCGGCCTTGGCGATGATGCCCTGCACGGTGGGGCCGGTCTCCGAGCAGGCGCCGGTGCACAGGCGGCTCACGATGCCGAGCGCCTTGCCGGTCTTGACGTGCACGAGCGGGCCGCCGGAGTCGCCGAAGTCGATCGGCCCGAGGACGTTGTGCGTCTGCGCGTCGTCGAACGTGAGCACCGCCTGGCGCTTCTCCTGCGTGACGTTGGTCAGGTCGAAGCCGAGGCCGTAGCCGGAGACCTGCACGAGGTCGCCGGTCGCGGTCTCGTTGGAGGTCGTGTAGCCGGTCGGGTAGTTCGGGTACCCCTTCACCCACGCGCGGACGCGGCTGACGTGCGCGGCGCGCACCTCGATGAACGCGTAGTCGGGGGCGGTGGAGTTCTGGTCGCCGATGAGCGCGACGTCGCCCCAGACCGTGCCGTTGATGTCCGCGACGTCCTGCCCGACGTTGGTCACGCAGTGGGCGGCGGTGCCGAGGTAGACCTTGCCGGCCAGCGAGCCGGTGCCGTCGTAGACGAAGTTCGTGGTGCAGGCGGAGCTGCCCGCGACCATGTAGTCGCCGGGCTGCAGGTAGCCACCCGACGCGTGGGCGGCGGGGCCGGGCAGCAGGGCGGCGGTGAGGCCGAGGGCGGTGAGCAGGACGCGCTTCACGAATTCCTCCGGGGGTGTAGGGACCCTTCGGGTTGATGACGCCGGGGCGGCCGGAACGTCGCGGTGCGGGCACGCGAGGTCTGTCCGGTTCGTCCCGATCCGGCTACTCTCGGCGCCGCGGCCGCGCGGGGCGGCCGCACCAGGGGGAGGTCGCTCGTGGCACGCCGCCGCACCGCCGTTCTCGCCGCCGCGCTCGCGGCCGTCGCCGCCGCCGTGCCGGGCGCGACCGCCGGGGCCGGCGGGTCCGCCAAGCCGCGGTTCGCCGCGTACGCCGCCCCGTCGGGCGTCGGCGACGAGGCCGGCGAGCCGACGCTCGGCGCGGACCCGCGGACCGGGCAGGTCTACTTCCAGGCCGGGCCGCGCACGCTCGCGGTGACGTTCGACGGCCGCGGCGGGTCGCGCTGGCGCGACGTCAGCCCGTTGCTGGAAGGGCTCTACACGCTCGACCCGATCCTCGAGACGGACCGCGTCACCGGGCGGACGTTCACCTCCCAGCTCGACACGTACTGCTCGCGGATGGCCTACACCGACGACCGCGGCGAGACGTGGACGCAGGTGCCGCTCGGCTGCGGGATCGGCGCGCTGTTCGACCACCAGTCGGTCGGCACGGGCGCGTTCCGGCCCGGCACCGAGCCGCTCGGGTCGTACCCGAACGCCGTCTACTACTGCGCGCAGACCGTGGCGACCGCGAACTGCTCGACCAGCCTCGACGGCGGGTTCACGTTCCTGCCGGCGAACGTCGCGTGGACCGCCGCCACCTGCGACACCGCGCACGGCCACCTCCAGGCCGCGCCCGACGGCACGGTGTACCTGCCGCCGGAGACCTGCGGCGGCCACGCCGGGCTGGCCCGCAGCGACGACAACGGCCGCACCTGGACGGTGCACGTCGTGCCGGGGTCGACGTTCGGCGACGCGATGGACCCCTCGGTCGGCGTCGGCTCCGACGGCACCGTCTACTACGCGTGGGGCGGCCGCGACGGCGCCGGCCCGGGCGGCGCGGCGTACGTGTCGGTGTCGCGCGACCGCGCGGAGACCTGGACGAAGCCGGTCGCGCTCGGCCGCGACCTGCACGTGCGGAACACGCGGTTCGTCAGCGTCGTCGCGGGCGACGGCGACCGCGCGGCCGTGTCGTTCCTCGGCACGACGACCGGCGGCGACGGGTCGCTGCCCGGCTTCACCGGCGAGTGGCACGAGTACGTGTCGTTCACCTGGGACCGCGGCCGCCACTGGACGACCGTCGACGCGACGCCGCGCGCGCCGGTGCAGGTCGGCGGCATCTGCACGTCCGGCACGCTCTGCACGCAGGACCGCAACCTGCTCGACTTCGCCGACCTCACCATCGACCCGAAGGGTCGGGTGCTCGCGGCGATCGCCGACGGCTGCCCCGGCCCGGTCTGCACGGCGGGGGTGCGTGGGTCCAAGGCCACGATCCTGCGGCAGGAGAGCGGCCGCGGGCTGCTCCGCCGTTACGACTAGCGCGGCCGCGCCACCCGCACGCCCGTCACGCCGGGAACGCGCCGCAGGCAGGCGACCACCTCGCGCTCGACGTCCTGACCGAACCCGGCGGCGCGCACCCGCAGGACCACGCCCGGCTCCGCCGACGTCACGGTCGCCCCGTCGCGGACCGCCGCAGGAACACAACCGCGTACGGCGGACGCGTCGGGCGGGGACGTGGTCGTGACCGCCACGGTGACCCGGCGGTCGCAGCCGCCGGCCGGGCAACGCCGGGCGCAGGCAGGCGCCGCGGCGAGCAGCAGGACGGCGGCGACGAGCGGGAGGTGCCCGGGCCGGGGGCGGGGGCTCATTGCCGGTCCTGGATGAAGCACTCGACGCACGGCGCGTACTTGCTGGACATGCCGAGCCAGTCTCCGGCGCCCAGCGTGCGAGTGAAGCTCTCGCAGGGTCCCCCGCTCTCGTACATCGTCTGCAACGTGCCGGTCGACAGGTCTGCCAAGCCGTAGACGTGGCCGAACTCGTGGGTGGTGGTCGACTGCAAGTCGTACATGTCCGGAGTCTGCGTCCGGCACTCCGCGTCCGAGCGGACGTCGCCCCATCGCACCGTGTTGTCAATCCGTATGTCCTGGTCGGACGGACGCCTGATCAGGAACCCCAGGACGACGAGGGCTCCCTGGCTGCAGGTCACCGCGAGCGCCCCACCCGTCGGCCCCCAGTCGACGACGTTCCGGTCGTCCTCCCGGTCACACGAGACATCGTCGTTCGCGTACTTCATGCCGTCGGTGGCCGTCGAGAACGACCACGTCGCCTCGAGCCCGAAGGTACCGATCGGGTAGCCGCAGTCGTTGACCCCGCCACCCATGTTGTAGACCCCCAGCATGGCGTCCGGAGCGAGTGTCTGGCCCGTCGCGTAGTTGGAGGGGTTGTACTCGAAGTGCAGTGACCGGGATGCCGTCCACGAGTGCGTGGCGTGGTCGAACTGCCGGCACGCCGGGGGAGGCTCCAACGGCCCTTGGCAGACCTGGCGTGGCAGTTCGTCGCAGACCGCAGGCGGCAACCCGGCGACCGCGCGCGAGTCCGCTGTTCGAACGGCGATGCGATCGCCGCCGTGCGCGACGAACAGCGAGGTCGACGAATCCGGGCGCAACGCGCTGATCTCCACCCAGTGGCCCGCCCGTGGAAACGTGACGGCAACACCTCGCCCTCGCACGGTGCGGCCGGTGAGATCACAAGCCGGTGTGATGACACCGGCGAGACTCGCAGCGTCGATGTCGCCACCGGTGCAGTAGGGGGCGTCGAAAGCGGGCGCGGGAGCCGCGGTCGCCAGGAGCACCGTCATTGCGACGGCTACAGCGGCATGCGGGCGGTGTCGCATGGGTCTCCTCCGAGGGACAGCGACGTAGGCTACCGGCCCTGGACCGTCCTGTGACCGGGGGTGGTCCTCGCGGCTAGAGGCCGAGCGCGCGCGCGATGACGAGCTGCTGCACCTCGCTCGCGCCTTCCACGACGCGCAGCATCCGCAGGTGCCGCAGCACGTGCTCGACCGGCCCCTCCTTGAGCAGCCCCATCCCGCCGAACACCTGCACGCAACGGTCCGCCACGGCGTAGGCGCGTTCGGTGTCGTAGTACTTCACGATCGACGCGTCGAGCATCGGCTGCTCGCCCTGGTCGACGGCCCACGCCAGGTGGTAGGTCAGCCAGCGCATCGCCTCGATCTCCGCCTTCGACTCGGCGAGCGGGAACGCCACGCCCTGGAACTTCCCCAGCGGCTTCCCGAACGCCGTCCGCGTCTTCGCGTGCTCGACCGCGACGGACAGGCACCACTGCGCGAGCCCGAGGCACTGCGCGCCGATGAACGCGCGGCCGGCGTTGAGGAACTTCATGGCCGCGAAGAAGCCCATCCCTACCTCGCCGACGACGTGGTCGGCGGGGACCCGCGCCTCGTCCAGCACCAGCTCGGACGGGTGGGTGTCGGCGATGGTGAGCTGGCGCTTCCCGGGCGTCCACTGCGACCGCGGGACGACGAACGCGGTGATGCCGCCGGCGGCGCGCTTCTCCGGGTCGGTGACGGCGAACACGACCGCGAGGTCGGCGCGGTCGGCGTTGGTGATGTAGTGCTTGCGACCGGTGATCAGCCAGTCGTCGCCGGCGCGGACGGCGCGGGTGCGGATCGACTGCGCGTCGCTGCCGGCCTCCGGCTCGGTGAGCGCGAAGCACATGGTCTTCTCGCCCCGGACGAGCGGCAGCAGGTAGGTGTCCCACAGGTGCCGCGGCAGGTCGAGCAGCAGCGGCGTCGGCGCCTCCGGGTTGGGCGGGCCGACGGCGTACGCCGCGAGCCGCAGGCCGGACGCGGCCGCGTCCTCGACGAGCAGCGTCATGCCGAGCGTCGACAGCCCCCAGCCGCCGACCTCCTCGGGCAGGTGCGCGGCGTAGAACCCCTCGGCGCAGGACCGGGCCTTGACCTCCATCGCGGCGGCCCGGACGTCGCCGCCGAGGTCGCCGCGTTCGATCGCCGGGCGGACGGCCTCCTCGCGCGGCCGCACCTCCCGGTCGAGGAACGCGCCGAACGACTCGCGCAGGGCCACCAGCTCGGACGGGATCGCGAAGTCCATGGCGCGTGAGCGTAGGGGGAGACGAAAGGGTGACAGGGCCGTTACCCTCAGTCATGAGGCTTCTGCTGCTGCCGTGCGTCGTCGTGCTCTCCCTGCCCGCGCTCGCGCACGCCGACGGCCCCGCCGTCACCTGCGCCGCCGACGGCACCCGGCTGGTCGTCGAGGTCGTCAACCCGACGAACGACCCGGTGCTGGTCGGGCGGCTCCCGGACGGCTCGCTGGTGGCGGGCGGCGTCTCCTGCGGCGTCACGGTCGCCGACGTCGACGTGGTGGCGGTCAACGCCGTGTCCGGCCCGGCGGGCGTCGACCTCACCGGCGGCTTCGGCCCGGGGGTGACGGCGGAGCCGGACGGGCTCGCCGAGCTCGAGGTGGAGTGGACCGGTGCCGGGACGCTGGTGGTCAGCGGCTCGCCGGGCGAGGACGACGTCCGGTGGGTCGCGGGCGGGCTGCACCTGAACGGCGACACCGACCTCGACCTCACCGGAACGCCCGCGGCGGTGACGCTGCTCGGCGGCGACGGCGAGGACACGCTGGACGTGTCCGGCGCGCCGGCCGGCGCGGTCGCGGAGGTCTTCGGCGGCGGCGGCAACGACACGGTGCGCGGCCACGCGGGCACCGACCTGCTCGACGGCGGCGACGGCAACGACCGGATCGCCGACGGGCAGGGCGACGACGACGTCCGCGGCGGCGCGGGCGACGACCTGCTGCTCGCCGCGGACGCCGCCGCCGTCGACAGTCCCGGGCCGGTGGCCGTCCCGGACGGCGGCACCGTGTCGCAGACGGTGACGCTGCCGCTGCTGCGGCGCGGCGCCGAGGTGCAGCTGCGGCTGACGCTCGCGCACGACGACCCGGGCCACGTCACGGTGTCGGCGCGGCCGGAGGGCGCGAGCGCGCTGACGCTGACGCCGTACGGGTACACGACGGGGAGCGGCTACCTCGGCACGGTGTTCGCCGACGACGCGACGCGGACGTTGCGCGACATGGCGCCGCCGTACACCGGCCGCACCCGCGCGTGGGGCGGGACGCTGCGCTCGTTCGCGCCGTACATCCGCGAGCGGTCGGTCGTGCTGGAGGTCACCGACCACGCCGCGAACGGCGTGTCCGGCACGCTGGTCGGCTGGTCCGTCTCGCTCGTCGGCGCGTCGGACCCGGAACCGAACGGCGCCGACACCTACGACGGCGGCCCCGGCCGCGACACGCTCTCCTACGCGGCGCGCACCCACGCCGTCTCGCTCGACACGACCGCCGTCGAGGGTCCCGGCGGGGAGGCGGGCGAGGGCGACACCGTGCGGTTCCCGACGATCGAGTCGTACGCGACGGGGGAGGGCGACGACACGCTGGTCGGCTCCCCGCGCACCGAGGTGCTGGCCGCCGGGTACGGCCGCGACACGATCACCGGCGGGACAGGCGGGACCGACACCTACGACTGCGGCAGCGGCGTCGGCGACGTGCTGTCGCTGTCGGGCGCGACGACCGGGCTCGCGGTCGACCTGCTGAACGGCACGTTCGCCGGCGCCGGGACGAGCGGCACGATCGCCGGCGAGTGCGACGTCCTCTACGGCACCGAGCACGACGACACGATCCAGGGGAGCGGCTGGTCGGACACCCTGTGGGGCCTCGGTGGCGCTGACGTGATCCGGTCGTCCGGTGGCAGCGACACGGTGCACGCCGGTCCTGGCAACGACGTGGTGGACGAGGGGGAGGGGTTCGGCTTCGAGCACGACGTCGTGTCGGGCGACGAGGGCGTCGACCTGCTCACCTACGCCGGGCGCGGCGACCCGGTCAGCATCAACTCGACCGGCCCGCCGCCGGGGCGCCAGTACGTCGACCGCGACGAGATCAGCGGGTTCGAGAACTACACCGGCGGCGACGGGTCGGACGAGATCCGCGGCGACGCGGGCACCAACGTCATCGACGGCGGCGGCGGGAACGACCTGCTCGACAGCGGCGCGGGCGACGACACGGTCCGCGGCGGCGCCGGCAACGACACGATCCACGGCGGCGACGGCGACGACCTGCTCTCGGGCGGGGCGGGCAACGACATGTTCGTCGAGGGCTCGGCCGGCAACGGCGACGACGACCTGCGCGGCGGCGACGGCGTGGACCTCGCCGACTACGGGCGCCGCCTGCTGCCGCTCGTCATCGACCTCGACGACCTCGTGGGCGACGGCGAGCCGGGCGAGCACGACAACGTGCACGCCGACGTCGAGGACCTGTGGGGCGGGCAGTCGCCGGACGTGTTCACCGGCCACGACGCCGTCAACCACCTGTGGGGCTGGGGCGGCGAGGACGTGCTGACCGGCGGCGGCGGCAAGGACTACCTCTACGGCGGCGTCGGCAACGACGTGCTGCACGGCCAGGACGGCCTGGCGGACTGGCTGATCGGCGACGACGGCGTGGACACCGGCTACCGGGACGCCGTGGACGAGACGGCCTCGACGGAGCTGCTGCTGCCGTTGTAGCCGGCGCTAGCCGCGGCCCAGGTCGGCCAGCACGCGGCGGGCGGCGTTGTGGCCGGCCGCGCCGATGACCGACCCCGCCGGGTGGCACCCGGCGGAGCAGGCGTAGAGGCCGTCCAGTCCGGTCGCGTACGGCATCCGGTCGGCGAACGCGACCGCGTTGTCGACGTGGTGGATGTGCCCGCGCGTGATGCCGAAGTGGCGTTCGATGCCGCTCGGCCAGAGCGCGAACGTGTCCGCGACGAGGCCGCTCGTGCCGGGCGCGAACCGGTCGCAGACCGACAGCAGGTGGTCGACGTAGCCGTCGTCCTCCACGCCGTACGGCACCGACTGCACGAACAGCGCGCTGCTGTGGTGGCCCGCCTCGTCGCGCAGCGACGGGTCGACGGTGGTGTGGACGTACCACTCGATGGTCGGGAAGTCCGGCAGCCGCCCGGCCTGGACGTCGGCCCACTGCGCGCGGACCGCGTCGAGGCCGCCGTCGGGCAGCAGGTGGATCGTCGCGCCGAACGGGCTCGCCGCGCCGTCCGGCAGGCAGGCGAAGCGCGGCAGGTCCCGCAGCGCGAGGTTCACCTTCAACGTGCTTCCGGGAAGCGCCACCGACGTCATCCGTGCGCGCAGCGCTTCCGGGAAGCGTTCGCCGACGAGGTCCATCAGCCGGTACGGGTCGCAGCCGCCGACGACGACCGGCGCGCGGACCTCCTCGCCGGAGGCGAGCGCGACGCCGGCGGCGGCACCGTCCTCCACGAGCACCCGGGCGACGAGCGAGCCGGTACGGATCGTGGCCCCGGCCGCGCGGGCGGCGTCGGCGATCGTCGCGGTGACGGTGCCCATGCCGCCGCGCACGATCATCCAGGTGCCGTCCGCGCCCGGCAGCCGGCACATGTTGTGCACGAGGAAGTTGTGGCCGGAGCCGGGCGTGTCCGGCCCGGCGGCGAGGCCGGAGAGGCCGTCGGTGACGGCGTACATCGCGACGACCTGCTCGCTCGCGAAGCCGAACCGCGCCAGGTAGTCCGCGACCGACCCCCGGCAGAGCGCGACGAACGCCTCGCGCAGCGCCGGGCGCACGTAGCGTTCGGCGACGTCCTCGACGCTGCCGACCTCGGCCAGCCACGCCGGCGCCAGGTCCTCGCGCAGCGCGTCCAGCTCGGCCTGCAACGCCTCGTCCGCCCGCCAGTCCGCCGGCGAGAAGAACGCCTCGTAGTTGCGGCGCACGGCG
This sequence comes from Mycobacteriales bacterium, assembly GCA_035714365.1. GTDB lineage: Bacteria > Actinomycetota > Actinomycetes > BP-191 > BP-191 > BP-191. The sequence goes on from DASTMB010000064.1 coordinate 30,755, forward strand.
TCGCGGTCGGAGCCCATGAGCAGGTACGACGAGCCGGTCGTCGGCAGGAAGTAGTGCGGGTCCCGGCGCAGCAGCGGCAGGTCGACTCCGAGCGTGCGGACCAGCTCCGGCGGCATCAGGCCGAGCAGGTACGCGCCGGTCGACTGCCGCAGCCCCGGCACCCTCGGGAACGGCGCCTCCGTCTTCGCGGCGCCGCCGACGGCGTCGCGCTCCTCGAGGACGGTGACGGCGAGCCCGGCGCGGGCGAGCAGCGTCGCGCAGACGAGCGCGTTGTGCCCGGCCCCGATGACGACGACGTCGGTCACGCCCGCCGCTCCTTCCGCCAGACGAGGCGCAGGCCCGACCAGACGTCGGTGACGGCGCAGACCTTGTTGTCGACCAGGCCGAGCGGCAGCGCGACCTCGCGCACCGAGTCCTCGGTGACGTCGGTCGGCACGCCCGACGCCTTCTTCGGCCAGGCCACCCAGAGCGAGCCGGCCGGGAACACCGCCTCGCCGAGCGCCGGCACCCGCTTCGCCAGGTCGGCGTACGACGTGACGAACACCACCACGACGTCCGCGCGGTACGGCCCGCTCCGGCGCACGGTCGCGCCGTCCGGCGCGGCCAGGACGTCCTCGAACGCCTCCGGCGCGCCGACCAGCCGCACCGTCGAGGTGGGGCCGACGCCGAGCTTGCGCGCGAGCGGGGTGCCCGAGTAGCCGGCCGTCATGCGCCGGAGCGTACGCAGGTCAGCGCGGGCGGTCGCCGCGGCCGACCGGGAGGAGGCGGCGCGTCACTCCACCGGGCAGTTGTCGGAGTGGGTGACCTTCTGCACCGGCCGGCTGGTGAGCAGCACGCAGACGTCATCGCAGCCCATGCACGCGTGGGCGGGGACGGCGAACGCGGCGGTGAGCAGGGCGGTCACGGCACCGGCGACGAGGGCGGCACGGATGCGCACGGGGGCTCCCGGAGGGGTGAGGGGACGAACCGGGCGGACCGTACGGTCCCGGGCGTCGCGCCGTCAACGGCCGGCGTCGAGGTCCGCGTCCTCGCGGCGCAGCAGGTACAGCACGTGCGGCCAGCCCGCGTGCACGACGTCGCCCGCGAACGTCATGCCGAGGCGTTCCATCACCGCGCGGGAGCGGGCGTTGTCCGGCAGCGTCACCGCCGCGACCTCCGGCAGGCCGAGGCCCTCGAACGCGTAGCGGATCCCGCCGCGGGCCGCCTCCGTCGCGTAGCCGCGGCCCCACACGTCCGGGTGCAGCCGCCAGCCGAGGTCCAGGTAGGGCAGGTGGTCGAACGGCTTGAGCACCAGCAGCCCCACGACGCGGCCGGTGGCCTTCTCCACCATCGCGTGGAACCCCTGGCCCGCCGGCCAGCCGCGCCCGCGCCAGCCCGCGATCCGCGCGCGCTCCTCGTCCGGCCCGGTCGACGGCGCCGACTTCAGCCAGTCCATCACCTGCGGGTGGCGGTGCAGCTCGTACAGCGCGCCCGCGTCCGTCTCTTCCAGCTCGCGGACCACGAGACGTTCGGTCTCCCACAGGACGGCCACGACGCGAGAGGGTAGCCGCATGGCAGCGATCCCCGAGACGGTCCGCGCGGTGCTCGACGCGTCGCCGCTGGGCCACCTCGTCACCCTCAACGCCGACGGCTCGCCGCAGGTCAGCGTCGTCTGGGTCGGCGTCGAGGACGGTGAGCTGGTCGCCGGCTCCCTCGGCGCCCGGCAGAAGCTCCGCAACGTCGAGCGCGACCCGCGCGTCGCCGTGTCGTTCGAGACGGACCGGTCGAACGAGATCGGCCTGCGCGAGTACCTCGTCGTGCACGGCCGGGCGCGGGTGACCGAGGGCGGCGCGCCGGAGCTGCTGCAACGGCTCGCGCGCGGCTACCTCGGCCCGGACGTGCCGTTCCCGCCGATGGCGGACCCGCCGCCCGGGTACGTGCTGCGGATCGCGCCGGAGCGGTACGGCGGCCTCGGCCCCTGGGCGTAGCGCGTCGCCGCCCGCGCCCGCCCCTGCTGCCGCCCGCCAGGGCCCGCCCTTCCCGCCTCCCCTCCCGCCGCCCGTCCCGGCGCACTACTGGTGAGTAGCGACGTCGCCGTTCACCGAACGCCGCGTCGGCCGGTCGCTACTCACCAGTAGCCGCCGCGCGGGGGGCGGGAGGCGGGTGGCGCGGGCGTGGGGGAGGCGGCGTAGGCGCGCCGGACGGCGTGTCGGGGACGCACTTGTACTCGAACATGTGTTCGAATACTCTTGACCCATGCCCGCCGCACTCGAGGACCTCCGCGAACGGCTCGCGCAGCCGCCGTCCCGGCCGGACGAGGTCCTGCCGGTGCGGGAGCCGCTCGACGCGCTGTTCCCGCGCCGCGGTCTGGTGCGGGGGAGCGTGGTATCGGTCGAGGGGTCGCTGTGGCTGGCGCTGGCCGTCGCGGCCGCGGCGAGCGAGGCCGGGTCGTGGTGCGCCGTCGTGGGCATGCGCGACCTGGGTGCCGCGGCGGCGGCCGAGTGCGGCATCGACCTCAACCGGCTGGTGCTCGTGCCGAGCCCCGGCGGGCAGTGGGCGACGGTGGTCGCCGCGCTGCTCGACGGGTTCGACCTGGTGCTCGTCGAGCCGTCGCGCGACGTCCGCGCCGGCGAGGCGCGGCGGCTGGCGGCGCGGGCGAGGGAGCGGCGTTCGGTGCTGATGCCGCTCGGCCCCGCGTGGCCGGAGACGGTCGACCTGCGGCTGCGCGTGGACGACTCGTCGTTCAGCGGCCTCCAGCGCGGCTACGGCCGGATCGCCGCGCGGCACTGCCGGATCGCGTCGTACGGCCGCGGCGCCGCCGCCCGCGAGCGCCGCGTCACGACGTCGCTCCCCCAGCCGGGGGTGCCGCCCGCCGCCGTCGCTCGCGCACGGCCCCTACCGGTGGGCGGCACCCCTACTTCCTCCACGGCGTGAACGGCGTGGCTTCCCCCACCGCGTGCCGCGCTCCCCGGGCGACCGGGACGCGCGGGACGGGTGACGTCGCTCCGCGTCCCGCCGACCCGGCCGCTCGACGCGCCCGGGGGTCTGGAGCCCCATGAGTCATGGCCGTCCGTACGCTCACCGCCTGGTGCCCCGACTGGCCCCTCGCGGCCGCCGGCATCGCCCCTGACGTCCCCGCCGCCGTGCTGTCGGGGGAGGAGGTGCTGGCCTGCACCGCCGCGGCCCGCGCCGACGGCGTCCGCCGCGGCCTGCGCCGCCGCGAGGCGCAACGCCGCAGCCCCGGCATCCGCCTGCTCCCGCGCGACGGCGACGCCGAGGCGAGGGCGTTCGAGCCGGTCGTCGCCTCGCTCGACAGCATCTGCCCGCGCGTCGAGGTGGTGCGGCCGGGGACGGTGGTGTTCGCGACCAAGGGGCCGTCCCGCTACTTCGGCGGCGACGTGTCGCTCGCCGGCCTCGTCGCCGGGCAGCTCGACGACGCCGTCACCGGCCTCCCGGGCGTCGTGCGCGCGGCGCCGTGCCAGGTCGGCGTCGCCGACGGGCTGTTCGCGTCCCGGCTCGCCGCGCGGCAGGGGACGGTGGTGCCGCTGGGCGGCAGCGCGGCGTTCCTCGCGCCGTTCCCGGTGGCGGCGCTGGACCGGCCGGAGCTGGCCGACCTGCTGGTGCGGCTCGGGCTGCGCACGCTCGGCGCGTTCGCCGGGCTGCCGGCGTCGCGGGTGGCCTCCCGCTTCGGCGCCGACGGCCTGCTCGCGCACCGCCTCGCCCGCGGCCTGGACGAACGCCCCCTCGCCGCCCGCGAGATCCCGCCCGACCTCGCCGTCGAGTCGGAGGTCGACCCGCCGGCGGACCAGGTCGAGCCGCTCGCGTTCCTCGCCAAGACGCTCGCCGACACGCTGCGCGACGAGCTGGAGCACCGCGGCCTGGTCTGCACGCGGGTGCTGGTCGAGGCGGAGACCGAGCACGGCGAGACGCGCGGCCGGCTGTGGCGCCACGACGGCGCCCTCACCGCTAACGCCGTCGCGCAACGCGTCCGCTGGCAGCTCGCGGGCTGGCTCGCCGGCCCGGCCGGCGACCGGCCCACCGCCGGCATCACCCGGCTGCGCCTGGTGCCGGACGAGGTCCACCTCGACACCGGGCAGCAGCTCCCGCTCTGGGGCGGCGCCACCGATGCCGACGAACGCGCCGCCGACGCGCTCGCGCGCCTGCAGGGGCTGCTCGGCTTCGACGCCGTCCGGGTCGCCGTCCCGGCCGGGGGCCGCGCGCCCGACGAGACCGTCCGCCTCGTGCCGTGGGGGGAGCCCAAGGGGACGGTCTTCGACGGGACGCCGCCCTGGCCGGGGCGGCTGCCGGCCCCGTCGCCGTCGCTGGTGTACACCGACCCGCTGCCGTCGTCGGTGTGGGACCGGGCGGGCGCCGTCGTCACCGTGGACGACCGCGGCGAGCTGTCCGCGCCGCCCGCGCGGGTCGAGGTGCACAAGGCCGGCCGCGCCGGCGTCGTCGACTGGGCCGGCCCGTGGCCGGTGGACGAACGCTGGTGGGACGCCGGCGCCGCCCGCACCTCGGCGCGGGTGCAGGTCGTCACCGACGACGGCGCGGCGCGGCTGTTCGCCCGCGCGTACGGCGGCTGGTGGGTCGAGGCGGCCTACGACTGATGACACGTGCCGCCCGCCCCGCCGGACCTGCTGCGCGACGCCGTGACCGCGTCCGGCGGCGCCGGTCTCGTCGCGCGCAGCACCACTGCGCGCTCCTCGTCCTGCTGGCCGGCCCGCGCCCACGACGCCGCTCGCGACGGTTCGGCGAGGCGGGCGGCACGTGAGCTTCGACAACCCGCCCATGCCGTGGTCGGAGCTGGAACGCCGCCTCTCCGACAAGCCGGTCGGCGACGGCAACGACAGCCCCGCCTGGTCGCGCAAGCGCGCGCCGTACACGCCGCCGCCGGTGCCGCGCGGCCGGAGCAGCGTGCCGTACGCCGAGCTGCACGCGCACTCGCACTTCTCGTTCCTCGACGGCGCGTCCAGCCCGGAGGAGCTGGCGGAGGAGGCGGCGCGGCTCGGCCTGGCGGCGCTGGCGCTGACCGACCACGACGGGTTCTACGGCGTCGTCCGCTTCGCCGAGGCGGCGCGCGCGGTGGGGCTGCCGACGGTGTTCGGCGCCGAGCTGAGCCTCGGCCTCACCCGGCCGCAGAACGGCGTAGCCGACCCGGAGGGCAGCCACCTCGTCGTCCTCGCCCGCGGCCCGCGCGGCTACGCGAGCCTCGCCCGCGCGATCAGCGAGGCGCAGCTCGCCGGTGCGGAGAAGGGCCGTCCGGCCTACGACCCGGCCCGCCTCGCCGAGCTGCACCGGAGGGACTGGACCGTCCTCACCGGCTGCCGCAAAGGTGCTGTGGCCCAGGCGCTGCGCGCCGGCGGCCCCGAGGCCGCCGACCGGGCGCTCGGCGAGCTGGTCGACACCTTCGGCCGCGACCGCGTCCTGGTCGAGCTGTGGGAGCGGCGCGACCCGCTCGACACCGAGCGCAACGACGCCCTGGTCGCGCTGGCCCGCCGGCACCGGCTGCCGTACGTCGCCACCAACAACGTCCACCACGCCACGCCCGCGGGCCACCGGCTGGCGACCGTCGTCGCCGCGGTCCGCGCCCGCCGCAGCCTGGACGAGGTCGACGGCTGGCTGCCCGCCAACGCCGCCGCGCACCTGCGGTCGGGGGAGGAGCAGGCGCGGCGGTTCGCGCGGTGGCCGGGCGCGGTGGAGACGGCGGCGGAGGTGGCGAAGGACTGCGCGTTCGACCTGTCGGTCGTCGCGCCGCGGCTGCCCGACTGCCCGGTGCCGGAGGGGCACACCGAGATGTCGTGGCTGCGCGAGCTGACCATGCGCGGCGCGGTCCGCCCGTACGGCACCCGCGACGCCGAGACCGCGCCCGGCGCGTACGCGATGCTCGACAAGGAGCTCGCGGTGATCGACGCGATGGGGTTCGCCGGGTACTTCCTGATCGTCCACGACATCGTGCAGTTCTGCCGGCGCGAGAACATCTTCTGCCAGGGCCGCGGCTCCGCCGCGAACAGCGCCGTCTGCTACGTCATCGGCATCACCGCCGTCGACGCGGTGCGGCTGAAGCTGCTGTTCGAGCGGTTCCTCTCGCCGCACCGCGACGGCCCGCCGGACATCGACCTCGACATCGAGAACGGCCGCCGCGAGGAGGTGATCCAGTACGTCTACGCCCGCTACGGCCGCGACCGCGCGGCCCAGGTCTGCAACGTCATCACCTACCGGCCGCGCAGCGCGATCCGCGAGGTGGGGCGCGCGTTCGGCTACCCGGAGGGGCAGCTCGACGTCTGGTCGCGGCACGTCGACGGCTGGGCGAGGCTGTCCGAGCAGCCGGACCTCGACGTGCCGGCGCCGGTCATGGAGCAGGCGGCGGCGTTGCAGCAGGCGCCGCGGCACCTCGGCATCCACTCCGGCGGCATGGTCGTCTGCGACCGGCCGATCCTCGAGGTCTGCCCGGTCGAGTGGGCGCGGATGCCCGGCCGCACCGTGCTCCAGTGGGACAAGGACGACTGCGCCGCGACGGGTCTGGTGAAGTTCGACCTGCTCGGGCTCGGCATGCTCACCGCGCTGCACAAGACGTTCGACCTGATGCGCGAGCACCACGGCGTCGACCTGGACCTCGCGACGATCCCGCAGGAGGACCCCGAGGTCTACGACATGCTCTGCCGCGCCGACTCGGTCGGCGTGTTCCAGGTCGAGTCGCGGGCGCAGATGGCGACGCTGCCGCGGCTGCGCCCCAGGGAGTTCTTCGACCTCGTCATCGAGGTCGCGCTGATCCGCCCAGGCCCGATCCAGGGCGGCAGCGTCCACCCCTACCTGCGCCGCCGGCACGGCGCCGAGCCGGTCACCTACCTGCACCCGCTGCTGAAGCCGGCGCTGGAGAAGACGCTCGGCGTGCCGCTGTTCCAGGAGCAGCTCATGCAGATCGCCGTCGACGTCGCGGGCTTCACGCCCGCCGACGCCGACGAGCTGCGCATCGCCATGGGCGCCAAGCGGTCCAAGGAGCGCATGACCCGCCTCCGCGACCGGCTGATGGCCGGCATGGCCGCCAACGACGTCCCACCGGACGTCGCGGAGCAGATCTACGACAAGCTCGTGGCGTTCGCCAACTACGGCTTCCCCGAGTCGCACTCGGTGTCGTTCGCCTACCTCGTCTACGCCAGCGCCTGGCTCAAGCTGCGCTACCCGGCGGCGTTCCTCGCCGCGCTGCTGAACTCCCAGCCGATGGGGTTCTACTCGCCGCAGTCGCTCGTCGCCGACGCCCGCCGGCACGGCGTCACCGTCCGCGGCGTCGACGTCAACGCCTCCCGCGCCGACGCCGACCTCGAGCCCGACGGCGCCGTGCGGCTCGGCCTGTCCTACGTGCGCTCGCTCTCCAAGACCGTCGCCGAACGCATCGAGGAGGGGCGGCCGTACGCGTCCATGGCCGAGCTGGTCCGCCGCGTCCCGCTCTCCCAGCGGCAGCTCGAGACGCTCGCGACGGCGGGCGCGTTCGGCTGCTTCGGCCTGGACCGGCGCGGCGCGCTGTGGGCGGCCGGCGCCGTCGCCGCCGGCACCCCCGACCGCCTCGCCGGCGTCGTCGTCGGCGCCGAGCCGCCGCCGCTGCCGCCGATGACACCGGTCGAGGAGGTCGTCGCCGACGTCTGGGCCACGGGGGTGTCCGCCGACCGGCACGTGGTGTCGTTCGTCCGTGACCGGCTCGCCGAGGTCGGCGCCGTCAACGCCGCCGACCTGCGCGGCCTGCCCGACCGCACCCGCGTCTGGGTCGGCGGCGCCGTCATCCACCGGCAGCGGCCCGCGACGGCCGGGGGGACGACGTTCGTCAACCTCGAGGACGAGACCGGCCAGATCAACGTCATCTGCTCGCCCGGCGTCTGGCGGCGGTTCCGCCGCGTCGCGGTCGGCTCGCCGGGGCTGCTCGTCCGCGGCCGCCTGGAGAACGCCCACGGCGTCGCCAACGTCGTCGCCGACAAGCTGGAGCCGTTGCGGCTCGAGGTCACGATGCCGTCTCGGGACTTTCACTGACCGAACCCGCCACCGCCCCACATACTCGAACGAGAGGGACGAGGAGAGGGAGCGCTCGTGGGACGTCGCTGGTGGGTTGCCGTGGTCGCGTCGCTGGTCGTCGCGGCCGGGATCGGCGCGGGCATCGGCGTCGTGACCGCGCGGCAGAAGGACACCGCCGCGCTGGTGCAGCTCGACCCGCTGCCCAGCGACCCGCCCACGCCGTCCGCGACCGCCACGCCGACGCCGACGCCCACCCCGTCCGCCTCGAAGTCGCCCACGCCGTCGCCGACCCCCTCGCCGACGCCGAAGCCGACGCCGTCCCCCACGCCCTCGCCGACGCCGAAGCGCACGCCGTCCCCGACGCCGACCGCGCGGCGGGACGTCGCGTACGTGATCCTGCGCAACGACTTCTCCGGCACCGTGGAGGTGTTCGCGAAGGGCGGCCCGTGGACGCTGGCCGCCGGCGCGCACCGCACCGTCGAGGTCGTCCCGAGCGCCGACCACAACGACACGGTGTCCATCCGCTGGACCGCGCACCCCGAGTGCGGGCAGGGGACCGTGACCTACCTCGAGCCCGGCAAGACGTACCGGCTGGTCATCTCCACCGTCAAGCACTCCTGCACCGTCGACGGCAAGCAGCTCGACGCGCCGCAGTTCGAGATCTCGCCCGCGTAACGAACGCGTCAAAAAAGTTCGTCCCGAACGTGTCCCGCTCGGGCGGTCTCACGCGTACTTCTTCATGACAGCGTGAGCCGGGGGAGGCCCACGGGGCCACGGTCGCAAGGCCGTCAGCACGCTGCCGCAGGAAGCCTCGTCTGGTGCTCGACGGCCGGCGGCGACAGGGTCGCCGCCGATCGACGAACGGCCCTCCGCTTCGGCCCCCCTACAGCCGGATCGGTGTGCCGGCGCCGCCCGGGAGCTCTCACCGGCTCCCGGGGGCGCCGCCCAGCACCCGCCGGGGCCTGCCGCGCGAGGACGCGCGGCGCCTTGCGAGAACGGTGTCGAGCATCCGCCGGCGCGTCACGGGGGTGCGCGCCGCCGGAGTCGTGGCGCCGGCGCGCGGGTGATCCTTCGTGCCCCGCGTGCCGGCGCCGGTCAACCCCCTCGCGCATTTCCCCGAATGTCCCGGTCGGGTCCCCTCGCGCGTATCTCCTCCGCAGGCTGCTCGTTCCCAGCGCAAGGTGGCCACGATGATTCGAGCTTTTGTCATGGGCGGTGCCGTCGCCGTGGCGGCGCTCACGTCCGCACCCGCGGCGCACGCCGCCGTGTGCGAGCGCGTTGCCGTCACCGGCATCCTGCAGAGCACCCCGCCGCAGATCTGCGTCCCCTGGGGCGGCAACGACATCTGCGACAGCGGGACGATCGGGATCCCCGGGACGCTGAGCGTCTACAAGCAGATCTGCATCCCGAGCGTGTTCGGCGGGCGCTGACCGCCCGTCTGGAACGCGTACCGGCTCAGCCGGTCAGTCGCACTGCACCGACGGCAGGGTGCAGACCACGCCGTGGCCGTTGTCGCTCGCGCTGATCGTCTCGTCGACCACGATCGTGGTGCCGACGGGCGTCTGGAGCTCGCGGTGGATGCGGGTCCGGCTGCCGGGGCTGACCGGCGTGCGCGGGACCCGGACCAGGGCGTCGGGCCGCGGAGCGGTGACCCGCGGCTGGCGGAACGCGCCGCCGGCGGAGCCGCCCGCGGCCGCGCGGCGCACCGCGCGGGTCGTGGCCGCCCGCACCGGGACGGCGTCGCGCGCGTCGCGCGTGGACGCCGACGCGGTGACGCCGCGGTCCAGCCGGGGCGCGGCCGCCTCGGGGGCCGGGGTGACGCCGACGCTGAAGACGACCGTGCCGGCGAACGCGCAGACCGCCGTGCCGGCGGCCGCCGCGGACAGGCCGCGCGGGCGGCGGCGGAAGACCCCGCGCACGCCCCACACGACCGCCACGGCACCGCCGCCCAGCGCGCGGACCTCGTTCGCGAACGTCCGCCGCGCGCGCTGGAGCGCCTTGCGGACGGCGTACTCGGTGGAGCCGACGAGCTGCGCGATCGTCGGGCAGTTCAGCTCGTCCACCTCGTAGAGGACGAGGATGCGGCGCTGCGTCGCGGGGAGCGACTTCAACGCCCGCCGCACCAGGCTGCGCCGCTCGTCCAGCAGCAGCGCGGGCTCGGGGAGCGCCGCGTCGGCCGGGACCTCGTCGTGCAGCACGGTGTCGTCGTCGGTCGCCTCGCAGAGGCGGCGGGCCCGGGCGAGGTCGCACGCGATGTTGCGGGCGACGCGGACCAGCCAGGCCCACGTCTCCGCCTCGGTGCGCCGCCGGTCGAGCGACCGCAGGGCGCGCGTCAGCGCCTCCTGGGCGATCTCGTCGGCGTCCCGCGGCCCGAAATGGCAGGTCACGTAACGCAGGAGCTGCGGGTGGTACTGCCGGTACAGCCCGGTGAACTCGTCGTCGGAACTCCGCGACGGCTCGGTGGGAACCGGCGCCACAAGTGCGTTGCTCACGCCTGGGTGCCTCTGCGGGGGTCAGGTTCTCGCGCGACGTTCGCGCGGTGGGCTCAACGCATGATGAGGCGGTAGGTGACGGTTGGCAAGAGTGGCACAGGACCAATGTCCCGATCCGGGTGGCTCGTCCGTACTACGAGAGCCACACCTATCGGGAGGGGCCCAATCCGCATGTCCGGCGCGAGCGTGACCACGTCCGTGGCACCCGCGCGCCCGGCGGAAGCGGACACCGTAGGACATTTCACTCCCTGGGTACAGACCGACACCGTCCTCGCCGCCGGCTGCCGCCTCGCGCGGGACGTGCTCGGCGTGCGCCGCGCCAGCGTCCTCGTGCTGGACGAGCCCGGCCGCCTGGTGCCCGCCGTCTCCGTCGCCCGCGAGGACCACGCCGAGCTGTGGCAGCGGTTCCGCCGGATGCGCCCCATCGCGCTCGACGTCACCCCCGCCGTCGCGGCCGTCCTCACCGAGCCGCGCGTCGTCGTCGTCCCCGACGCCGCCCGCTCCGGGCTGGTGCCGGAGGAGTGGCGGACGGCGTTCGGGCTCACCTCGCTCGCCATCGCGCCGTTGCACGTCGAGGGCCGCCCCTGGGGCGTGCTCGTCGTCGACGACGCCCGCGGGGCCGTCGGCGCCGGCTGTGTCCGCGCCCTCGCCGACCTCGCCGCCACCGTCACCGCCGCCGTCGCCGCCACCGAGCGCGCCGCCGCGCTCGACGCCGAGCACGCGCTGCGCGCGGCGCTGCCCGCCGTCCTGGACCGGCTCGCCGACGACCGCGACCTCGCCGCCGCCGTCGACGCCGTCGCCCCGCACCTGCTCGCCGCGACCGGCTACGAGCTGCTCGACGCCGTGCTCTCCGACCGGCGCCTCGCCCCGGCGTTCCCGGTCGGCCGCACCGGCGAGTTCAAGACCGTCCTCCGCCAGCTCCGCGGCGGCGCCCCCGACGCGCCCTGCTCCGACGGCCGGCTCGTCGTCCCGCTGCGCGCCGCCGGGTCGCTGCTCGGGCTGCTCGAGCTGCGTTCGCGCGCCGCCGAGCCGCGCCGCCTCGACCTGCTGCACGAGACCGCCGACCGCTTCTCCACCACGATCGCGCTCGTCGCCGAGCGGGAGCGGGCGGCCGCGGCGGCCGCCGACGCCGAGCACGGCGCCGAGCGGGTCGCGCTCGCGCTCGCGACCATCGACCGCACGCTGCGGGCGTTCCGCGGCCCCGGCTACGCGCACCGTCTCGGCGCCGCGCTCGTCCCCGTCCCCTCGACCGCCGCCGGCCGGCGCGCCGTCGAGGAGCTCGACGAGGTACGCCGCGTGCTCGCCGTCAGCGGCCACGGCACCCTGCCGGCCGCCCTCCGTGCCCTCCTGGACGCCGGCGCGCTCGTGCCCGACGAGATCCAGTGGAACGTCACCGGTACCCCCCGGCCCCTCCCGCCGGCGACCGAGATCGCCGTGCTGCGCAGCGCCGCCCGGTTCCTCACGCTGGCGCGTGAGGCCCGGGGGCGTGTCGTTGTGGCCCGTCTCTCGTTCTCCCCGGCACGGCTCGAGTGCCTGTTCGCCACGAACGGCCTCCTGCCCGACCCGGTCGACCTCGACGGCGACCGGATCCACCCGTGGGTCAGAGAGGTGGGGGGCACGGTGGAGTGCGACTCGCTCGACGAGATCGTCGGCGTGCGGCTCAGCGTCCCGTACGTCCTGCCCGACCGCACGAGCGACCGCCGCCCAGCACCGGCCCGCGCCCGGTAACCCAGCGAAGGAATCGTCAGATGCCCACTCGGAAGCTGCTCGCTCTCGCCGCCGTCACCCCGCTCGTCCTGACGGCGCCAGTCGCGCACGCCGCGACCAAGCCGAAGCCGAAGAAGCCGGTCTGCAACCTGATCAAGGACGGGGCCAGCGACGGCACCGGCACCGCCACGGGCGCCGCGGGCCCGAACGACCCGAACCTCGACATCCTCGGCGCCGACATCGCCACCAACGCCAAGACGCTCACCACGTTGATCCGGCTCAGCGCCGTCGACGGCTCGGGTGACACGTCGCCGGCGGGCCGTTCGTTCACCGTGAGCTTCACGGTGAACAAGAAGGACGTCTCGCTCCGCGCCAGCATCGGACCGAACAACCTCAACACCTGGCCGAACGGCGGCACCGGCGCGGTGGACACGAAGACGAAGTCGGTGCGGTTCTCGGTCCCGCTCTCGTCCCTGAACGTCCCGATCAAGGCCAACGACAAGTTCACCAACCTCGACGTCAAGTCGTGGCGCTGGGTCTCCGGCGGCAACGTCGCGCTGGGTGTCGTCGACGACGCCAGCAGCACGGCGACCTACCTCTCCGCCTGGCCGTCCTGCGTCAAGGTCGGCGTCTGATGCGTCGTTCGTCCCTCGCGGCCGTCGCCGCGCTGGCCACCGTGACGCTCGCCGCGTGCGGGTCGTCCGCGCCCGCGCGGCACGGCGCCGCGCCCGTGGCCGCGACATCGGGCGTCCCGGCCGCCACGTCCACCGCGAGCACCCGCCCCGGCCACGCCGGATCCGTCCCCACGACGGCGCCCGCGGGCCGGTCCGGGACCACCGGGACGAACGGCACCACGGGGTCGGCGCAGCCGCCCGCCGCGGGGACGGCGGGCACCACGCCGAGCACCGCGCAGCAGCAGCCGCCGTCGTACGAGGCCACGCCGGAGGAGCTGCCGATCGAGGCCGCCGTGCTCCCCGCGTGCGTCCCCGCCGGCGGCGTCGCGAAGCTCACCGTCCACACGGTGAAGAAGGCCGCGCTCGCCTTCGTCGCCGTCTACGCCGGCAACAAGAGCGGCGCCGCGCCGCCGTGGGGCCAGGGCTACGGCGGCAACGACAAGGGCACCGCGGACACCAACGGCGACTGGTCCGCCACCTGGACCGTCGCGGTCAACACGCCTCCGGGCCCGGCGAACGTGATCCTCGTCGCCGGCTCGAAGGGCAAGCAGCGCCAGATCACGGTGCCGTTCACCGTGGGCGGGGGAGCGGGCGGCTGCGCCATGTAAGCGGGGGACCTGACGCGCCCCTACGTCGCGTCAGTCCCGGTAACCGCGTCTTCGGGCTGCAGACCGGAGACAAGGGAGCCGGATACAGCGGACCGAGCCGTTCGGTCCGTACGTCTCAATGAGGAGAGTGCAGTGAAGGCAATCCTGCGTAGTGCGGTCGTCGCGGCCGGTATCGCCGCGGCGTCGGTCGCCGGTGTCATGCCGGCGTCGGCCGCCCAGGGTGGCGCGTTCGCGTTCACCGGCGAGACCACGCTCACCTGCTTCGGCTGTGGGCACAAGGAGGGTCAGTCCGCGACCCTGAACGTCACGGGCGCGACCCTGACCCCGCCCGGCACCCTCGGTGGTTCCGCGAACGCCAGCTTCGCGATCGACGAGCAGGGCGGCGCGCTCTGCCTCGTCACCGGCTCGGCGAACGGCTCCGTCTCCGGTGCCGGCCTGTCGGTGAACTTCAACTGGACCCGCGTGGGTGCCGTCGCCGTCATCACGACGACCGGTTCGGTCAACGGTGCCGGTGTCGCCGTGTTCGTGACCGACCCCGGCATCACCTGCGGTGGCCCGGTGCACGCCCAGTTCGCCGGTGCGGTTGCCGGTAGCTGACGCGTCCTGAAGACGGACGCCGTGGCGCGGGTCGGGGGCATCGACCCGCGCCACGGTCGTCCCTTCCGTTTCTGTAGTCGTCCCGTTACCGTGGGAGTCCCAGCGACATGATCGGTTCCCGACGCGCGTCCCGCGTCCTCGCGACGGCGGCACTCACAGTGCTCGCCGCGCCCTTCGTCGTCTCCGTCGCCCCGTCGACGCTGGCGGCCGGTGGCGGCGAGACCGGACCGTTGCACGTCGTCGGCTCGCTGCCGATGCCGCAGGGGGCCGCGAAGGACACCAACCGGTTCGGCACCATTGTCGGCATCGACGCCCCGAGCCGGCGGCTGTTCTACATGTACACGGACACGTCGCTGGTCAACCACCTGGTCACCTACGACCTGCGCTCGCGCATCCCCAAGCAGGTCGCGAACGGCGTGCTCGGCCCGGAGGGCGACTTCCCGGCCGCCAACAGCTACACCACCGCGTACGACAGCCGCCGCCACCAGCTCGTGTTCATCACTCCGTCGGTGGAGGTCGCGGGCCAGTCGGCGCAGGTGGGTACCGGCGCGATCGCCGTGTACGACGACGCGTCGCACAAGGTCGTCAAGAGGTGGAACCTCGGCTCCTCGGCGCCGGGCTTCTACCCGTTCGGCATCACCTACTCGGCGGCGGACGACCGGCTCTACGCGGTCGGGGAGTTCTCCGCGCAGCGGTTCGTCGCGGACGGCACCGTCGTCGGCGGCGGCAAGATCGTCGGCCCGGGCAGCGCCGTCGTCGCGCTGAACCCCAGCACCGGCGGGGCGGAGTGGATCCGCCCGATCACCGACTGCCAGCAGGTCCTGTACTCGAAGGGCATCGGGTCCCTCATCGCCCGCAGCCGCGCGCACGCGGCGCTGTACTTCACCTGCGTGAGCGGCGGCTCGCCCGCCGGCCAGACCTACCCCGGCCAGGCCGGGCTGGTGCGGATGAACATCGACCCGAAGGGTGACGCGGCCGCCCAGGCGAGCCACCCGCAGGAGTTCTTCGCGATCTCCGGCAGCTACTACTCCGGCGGCTCGGGCAGCGGCGTCGCCGCCTTCGACCCGACGACCGACCGCTTCTACCTCCAGAGCATCTCGTTCAAGACCCCCGGCGCCTGGGTGTTCGACGGCCGCCTCACGTCGTGGGTCGGCTTCGTCTCCTCGAAGAGCGACGCCGACTTCTTCATCGGCATCAACGAGGGCCTCGGCCACCTCTACATCGGCACCAAGCGCGGCGGCAAGGTCGAGCCGAACGACGGCATCCTCGTCGCGGACGTGCGCCAGACCCCGGTGCCGGCCGGCGAGTTCCAGCAGCTCCTCACGACCGCGCTGCTGCCGACGGACGCCCAGAGCAGGCGGCTGTTCGTCCGGCCGGTCGACTCGGCGGCGCAGTACCTCGTGGTCGAGGACGTCACGGCCGTCACCGACGGCGTGAGCGACCTCGACTACGACGCGCAGACCTCCGGCGCGCCGGACGTCCCCGCGTCCCACATCTTCTTCGCCGCCGACGCGACCGGCTTCGGCGCCGAGTCCGTCCAGGTGGGCGGCACCGGGTCGCCGCCGACCGCCGTCGGCCCGGGGGCGCCCACGCTGCCGCTGCTGCCCGGCCCGCGCGCGCTCATGAGCGCGCACGTCGGCGGTATCGACCTGCGCACCGACGGCGCCGCGGCGGCGGCCCAGGCGGCGCAGCTCGACGCGGCGTCGCTCCAGGAGTACGAGAACCGCGGCCAGGTGTGGCCGTACCCCGGCGACGCCTGCCTCGACGCGGGTGGCCGCAAGGTCACCAAGACGTTCCGGGACGACGGCGCGACCGGCCCCGCCAACGGCGGCGCGTTCACGATCGTGTGCGACCTCGCGCACAACACTGTCACGGCGGACGTGCGCATGGGCGCCTCCGGCGCCGGGGGCACCACCGTCAGCAAGTCGTCGTACCACGTGGTCGCGACCCGCGACCGCAAGAACGGCGTCGTCAACAGCACCGAGGCCGCTGCCGACGGCGTGGCGTTCGACGTGCAGGGTGGCTACGCGGTCCGCTTCGGCCGCGTCGAGACGACCACGCGGGCCGAGGCACACGGTCGCGCCGGCACCGCCCACGCGACGTGGACGCGCACGCTCGAGGGCGTGCGGATCATCGACCCCCTCGGCAAGGTGCTGCTCAGCCTGCCCGGCTGCGCGTCGCACGTCGAGGCCAAGGACGGCAGGACGACCACCAGCACCGACAGCTGCCAGCGGCTCGCCGACGTCGTGAACAAGGCGCTGCCGACGCGGTTCCGGATGGAGTTCCCGGTGCCGTTGGTGCGCGCCACGGCAAAGGGCGCGTTCGCCACCGTCGAGCAGAGCGAGGCGCAGTACTTCCAGCAGAGCGTCGTCAACAGCCAGGGCGTCATCTACCGCGGCGACTCCGTCGGTCTCCGGCCGGCGCCCGCGGTCGTCACCGAGGCGTACAACGACACCACCGAGCGCTCGCGCACGGTGACCGTGCTCGCGGCGTCGCAGTCCAACGCGATCTTCAACGCGGTGCCGGCGTTCGATTTCGGCAACGGTGACGGCGGCGGTGGCGGGAGCGGCGGCGACGGTGGTGGTGGCGGCGACGGCACGCAGCCGGGTGTCAGCGGCGGCACCGGGACCGCCCTCGGGCCCGGCGGCACCGTGCGACCGCCGACCGGGAACGTCGACCAGCCGGTCCTGGGCAACGGCGGCACCGCGGCCGGCAACCCGACCAACCTCAGCGGCTACTTCTTCATGCGTCGCGGGCTGCGCGACGCGATCCTGCTCGTCCTGCTCTCCGGGCTGCTGTTCGCCGGGTGTGGCACCTACTGGCGTCGCCGTCGTCTCGTCGACGTCCTCGTCACCGTCTCCGGGAAGGAAGCTCTGTGAACCGCCACTCCGGCGCGCGCGGCTCCGCCACGCTGCCGACCATCGTCGCTGTCTTCGTCGCCGGAGCGCTCGTCGGCGCCCTCGCCGCCGTGGAGGTCGTCCCGGCGGACCGCGTGCCCGTCGCCAACGCCGGTCCCGGCGCCGTCGACGGGGGCACCGGCACGGGCACCGGCACCGGCACCGGGACCGGCACCGGTACGAAGGGCGGCACCGGTACGGGCGCCGGCACCGGCACCGGCACGACGACCGGGACGGGCACCGGCACCGGCACCGGCACGGGCACCGGCACCGGCACGAGCGGGAAGGTCGCGCTCCCGCCGTCGAAGTTCGAGTGCCGCCCCGGCAAGAACGGCGGGGCGACCGACCGCGGCGTGACCGCGACCTCGGTCAACCTGGCGACGACCATCGTCGCGTCCGGCCTCGCCCGGTCGTTCCTCAGCGAGATGAAGTACGCCATGGAGGCGGTGACCGACCAGGTCAACCGCGAGGGCGGCATCTGCGGCCGGCAGCTGTTCATCGAGACGCGCGACGACGCGTGGAACCCGCAGACCGGTGCGCAGTACCTCCGGAACTACATCGACAACCACAGCAAGTTCGGGGTGCCCGTCGGGGCCTCCTCGGAGGGGCTCCAGGTCGTCATCAAGAGCGGTGACCTGGACCGCGCGCACTTCCCGGTCGTCGGCACCGACGGTCTCGCCATCGACCAGTACGCCCGCTCCGACGGCACGGCCCAGCCCTGGGTCTGGCCGGTCGCGACGGCGACCGTGTCGTCCGCGCGGATCATGGCGGACGAGGCCTACAAGCGCGGCGCCCGGAAGTTCGGCATCGTCTTCGACAAGAACTACCACTTCGGCAAGGAGGCGGCCGCCGCGTTCAGCGCCGAGGTCAACCGGCTCGCGCCGGGCACCGCGCCGTCCGGTGGCTGCGCCGAGCGGTACTGCGGCATCCAGGCCGGCCTCAACAGCTACAGCAGCAACGTCCTCGACTTCTACGGCGCGAACCCCGACTTCGTCGCGCTGTTCCTCGAGCCGGAGACCGCGCTCGCGTGGATGCAGGACGTGAACACCCCGTACGCCAACGACGCGTCCCGGATCAAGTACGGCTACGGCGGTGCGCAGCCGCTGTTCACGTACCAGTTCGAGACGCAGTGCGGCGCCAAGTGCGACCAGATGGTCGTGTGGTCCGGGTTCAAGCCGAACGTCGAGAAGTACCGCAACGACCCCGCCGTGATCGCGTACGTCCACGCCCTCCAGTCGAAGAACCCGCAGGCCGACCCGTACAACCAGTTCACCGAGAGCGCGTACGTCGGCATGCAGTTCCTGGTCGCGGCGCTCAGGAAGGTCGGGCCGGAGCTGACGCGCGACCGGCTCAAGGCGGTGCTCGACCAGATGAGCTACAACGACGGGCTGACGCTCCAGGGCACGTTGAAGTTCACGCCGAACAGCCGGTTCGCGAACATCACGATGCAGGCGTTCACCATGCAGTACAAGGGAACGCCCGGTGGCTGGCGGCTCGGCGTGATCATGCGCGACCCGCACCCGCGAGTCGACTGACGACGATGACCAAGCTCCTGGTCTACTCGTTCCTGTCGATCCCGCTGATCGGCGCGTACATGATGTTCGCGATCGGGATCGTCGTGATCTACCGGTCGTCGCGCGTCCTCAACCTCGCGCACGGCGCGATGGCCATGGCGCCGGCGTACGTGTACTACTCGCTGACCAAGGCGCACCTTCCGGCGCTGATCGCGCTGCTGCTCGCGGTGGCGGCGGGAGCGGGCCTGGGGGTGCTGGTCGAGTTCGCGTTCGTCCGCCGGCTGCGGCCGCAGGGCGCGACGGCGCAGACCGTCGGGACCGTCGCTGTCACCGGGCTGCTCATCGCGCTCGTCGGACGCCTGTATGGCACGTCCGCGATCCAGCCGAAGCCGATCTTCCCGGCCGGGCAGCTCAAGCTCGGCCCCGCCATCGTGCGGTTCACCGACCTCGGCATCCTGCTGGTCGGGCTCGCCGTCGCGGCGGCGGTCCTCGCGTTCTTCAAGTTCACGCAGTTCGGGCTCGCGATGCGCGGCGCCGCGCAGAACCGCACCGCCGCGACGCTCATGGGCATCAACCCGCAGGTCGCCGCGTCCAGCGCCTGGGCGCTCGGCGGCGGTCTCGCCGCCCTCGCCGGCGTGCTCCTCGCCGCCGCGACCAACCTCAACCCGTACACGCTCTCGCTCGAGGTGCTGCCGGCGTTCGTCGCGGCGCTGCTCGGCGGGCTCGAGGCGCTCGGCGGCGCGCTCATCGGCGCCGTCGTCGCCGGTCTCGCGTTCGGCCTGGTGCCCCTCCTCGCGAAGTGGCCGATCATCGGGCCGGTGCTCCGGCTGTCCGGCGCCTCGCAGCTCATGCTGACCGTTCTCACGCTCGTCGTGCTCGCGCTCCGCGGCAACCGGATGTCGGCCGCCGACCGCGACGACGGCGGGCTCGGCACGTCGGCCGCCGCGTCGGTGGCCGGGTACCGGAAGCGCTCGCTCCGCCCGTCGGCGGTCGTGGTGTTCGTCCTGCTCCTGATCTGGCCGTTCGTCGCGCCGTTCTCGGCGCTGGGCAGCTCGCTGCTCGCCCTGGAGTACGCCGTCATCGCGTTCTCGCTCGTCATCCTCACCGGCTGGGTGGGCCAGATCTCACTCGCGCAGGCGACGTTCGTCGGCGTCGGCGCGCTCGTGACCGCGATGGTGGCCCGCGGCACCGGCCTCGGCTTCCCGCTCGACGTCGTCGTCGGGGCGCTGGCGGCGGGCGTCGCCGCGGTCGCGCTCGGCGCGGTGGCGCTGCGGGTCCGCGGGCTCTACCTCGCCGTCGCGACGCTGATCTTCGCCTGGATGGGCGACGCGTTCCTCTTCACGTCGCCGGTGCTCGGTCTCGGCGAAGGGTCGTCCACGCTGCCGAACCAGCGCATCGGCCGCGAGGGCGGGTACATCTCGCTCGACCTCACCAGCCGCCGGGTGCTGTTCATCGTCTTCCTCGCGATCGTCGTCACGACCGCGGTCTGCCTGTCGAACCTCCGGGACGCGCGGACCGGCCGGGCGCTGTCGGCGATCCGCGGCTCCGAGGTCGCGGCCGCGTCGCTCGGCATCGACGTCGTCCGGTACAAGCTCGTCGCCTTCGCCGTCAGTGGCGTCCTCGCCGGGCTCGGCGGCGGCATGCTGGTCGTGGAGCAGCGCACGGTCGTCCCGTCGCAGTTCTTCTACACGGTGTCGTTGCAGTTCCTCGCGATCGCCGTCGTCGGCGGCCTCGCCAGCCTCGGCGGCGCCGTTGCCGCCGGCATCCTGTTCGCCGGCCTGAGCGAGCTGTTCTTCCGCGTCAACGCCCTGAGCGGCTGGCTGGACGTCGTCTCCGCCCTGCTGCTGGCCGGCGTCCTGCTGCTGTACCCGACCGGCCTCGCCGGCCTGCTGGCCCGGGCCGGGCGGGTGTTCCAGCAGGTGGCGGACGAGGCCGACCGGGCGCTGGCGCCCGCGAAGCAGGCGGCGGCCGCTCGGTGGGCGAAGGTGCGGGAGTCGTTGCCGAAGCGCCGGGCCGCGGCCGCGGGCGTGCCCGACTCCGAGGACTGGATGGCGGCCCGGCTCAACGCCGAGGTCCCCGAGGTGTCCGACGAGGCCGCGGCCGAGGCGGTGCTCGCCGAGGCGGCGAGCGCGGTGGCCGAGGCGGCGGCGCCGCCGCAGGCCGTGCGCACCTACCGGCGCGAGCGCGACTACGCCGCGCCGATCCGGCTGGAGGCGCGCGACGTCACGGTCCGCTTCGGCGGCCTGACCGCCGTCGACACCGCGAGCCTCGAGGTCCGCGAGGCGGAGGTCGTCGGGCTCATCGGCCCCAACGGCGCCGGCAAGACGACGCTGTTCAACGCGATCCTCGGCCTCAACGAGCCTCAGGCCGGCCACGTGTACCTCTACGGCAACGACGCCACCAAGGCCAAGGCGCACGTCCGTGCGACCATGGGCGTGGCGCGGACGTTCCAGGTGCTCCAGCTCTTCCGCGGCCTCACCGTGTTCGACAACCTGCTCGTCGCGACGCATCAGCACAACGCGAGCACGCCGCTCGGCAACCTCGTCGCCAGCGCGACGACGGTGCGGGACGAGCACGCGTGCCGGGAGCGGGTCCGCGAGGTGCTGCGGCTGCTCGGGCTCGAGGACGTGGCGGACCAGCAGGTGAGCGGGCTGCCGTTCGGCATCCTGCGGCTGGTCGAGCTCGGCCGCGCGCTCGTCACCGGCGCCAACCTGCTGCTGCTGGACGAGGCGGCGTCGGGCCTCAACGACCACGAGACGGACCGGCTCATCGACGTCATCGGGATGGTCCGCGAGCTGGGCGTCTCGGTGCTGCTCATCGAGCACGACATCCGCATGGTCAACGCCGCGTGCGACTACGTCTACGTCCTCGACCGCGGCCGGATGATCTCGGAGGGCACGCCGGGCGAGATCTCCGCCGACCCCGCCGTGCTGGCGGCGTACCTCGGCACGACGACCGCCGACGACGGCGCGGCGCCCGACACGGAGCTGGTGGGTACCTGATGCTCGACGTCAACGGGATCGACGTCTACTACGGGCCGGTCCAGGCGCTGCGCGACCTGAGCCTGCACGTCGGCGACGGCGAGATGGTCGCCCTCCTCGGCGCGAACGGCGCCGGCAAGACCACGACGTTGCGCGCCATCTCCGGGCTGCTGCCGTACAAGCGCGGCTCGATCCGGGTCGGCGACGTCGAGGTCAGCAGCCTGCCGGCGCACAAGGTCGTCACGTCCGGCGTCGCGCACCTGGCGCAGGGCCGCGAGCTGTTCGCCGACCTCACCGTCACCGAGAACCTCCGGCTCGGCCACTGGACGCGGCGGCACCACCGCGGCGACTTCGACGAGCGGTGCGAGCGGGTGTTCCAGCTCTTCCCGCGGCTGCGGGAGCGGGCGCACCAGGCGTCCGGCACCATGTCCGGCGGCGAGCAGCAGATGCTCGCGGTCGGCCGCGCGCTGATGAGCGACCCGAAGCTGCTGCTCGTGGACGAGGCGTCGATGGGCCTCGCCCCGAACCTCGTCGAGCAGCTCTTCGAGGCGCTCGCCGCCGTCAACGCCGCCGGCACCAGCGTGCTCGTGGTCGAGCAGTTCATCGGCATGGCGCTGCGCTACACCAAGCGGGCGTACGTGCTCGCGAAGGGGACGGTCGTGCTGGAGGGGCCGAGCGCCGAGCTGGCGAAGTCCGAGGACGTCGTCGGCGCCTACCTCGGCCACGACACGCACGACGAGGAGCCGGCAACCGCCTGACCCTCCCCTCACCGAACGGAGCCCCTCATGAAGCGCACCCTCACCCTGCGCACCGAGCGCCTCGCCGAGCTCACCGCGGCCGACCTCGGCGCGGTCGCCGGCGCGTCCGGCCTGCCCTGCGAGGTCCAGGTTGAGCTGACCAAGGAGCTCTGCCCGTCGTACGGCTGCACCGGCTACTACCCGTCGATCTTCGACCCCTGCGGCTGAGCCGTCACGAGCGCGGCGGCGCGGCGTGACCACTCCACGCCGCGCCGCCGGACCCGTCCGGCCCCGGTCGTCCGGCCGCGTTACCGCAACCTGGACACTCCGCGCAAACTGTGTCATTCTCCGGTCCGCCGCGACGCGGCGAAACCCCCGCCCCTACCAGTCACGTCACTCCGACGTCCGTTGTGCGTCGAGTACCCCAGCGACTCGCGCCGGTGGAGCCCCCGCCCCGCCCCGTGACCGCTGGCGCCCCTACCGTTGCCAGCCAGGTCGGCTGCCAGCGACTCGTCCCGGGAGGAGTACCACCGTGTCCACCAAGGTCGTCCGCACGCTCGGCGCGCTCGTCGTCGCCGCCGCTCCGTTCGTCATGTTCACCGCCCCCGCCGCCAACGCCACCGGCGGGTGCAGCGTCGACGTCGCGAGCACGTCGCAGAGCGGCTCCGTCTCCGCCGAGCTGCCCTCCGGCACCGTCAGCGCGCAGACGAGCGCCACGTCGTGCACGTACGTCTCCGGCGGCGGCCGCGTCGAGTGGGGCTGCACCGTCGGCCGCTGCTCGGTGACCCGCTCGGACAGCACCCAGGCCCCGGCCTGCGTCGCCGACGTCGCCGTCACGTGCGGTGGCGGCTTCGACGCCGCCCCGGGCGCGACGATCACGCTCACCGTGACCGTGGGCCAGGGCTACATCCACGACACCGTCTGACTCACCGCGACACCGCCCGAGGGCGCCGTTCCCGCCAGGGACCGGCGCCCTCGGCGTGTCCGCCTACGTGCGGAAGCGGCGGCCGGTGCGGGACGCGACGCGGGCCGCGAGGGTGCGCGGCACGAGCGAGCCGGCGCCGACGATCGCCTTGTACTGCCACCCCGGCACGCTGACCGGGCGGTCCGCGGCGAGGTCCGCCAGCGCGGTGTCGACCACGTCGTCCGCGTCCAGCCAGAGGAACGGCCGCACCCCCGACATGTCCATGCCCGCGCGGTCGTGGAACTCCGTGTGCACGAACCCCGGGCAGAGCGCGAGCACCCGCACGCCGGTGCCCGCCAGGTCCTGGCGGACCGCCTGGCTGAAGCTCACCACCCACGCCTTGGACGCGCCGTACGTGCCCCGGGGGAAGAACGCCGCGACGCTCGCGACGTTGACCACGGCGCCCTTCGCGCCGCGGTCGACCAGGGCCCGGGTCGCCGCCGAGGTGAGCCGCAGCACCGCCTCGCAGTGGACCTTGAGCATCGTCAGCTCGTCGGTGACGGGCACCTCGAGGAAGCGGCCGCGGTGGCCGAAGCCGGCATTGTTGACGAGCAGGTCCACGTCGCCGCGGCCGAGGCGCTCCTAGACGCGCGCGATGCCCGCGTCGGTGGCGAGGTCGGCCACGAGGTACTCGGCGCCGCCCAGCTCGGCCGCGCAACCGGCGAGCTGGTCCTCGGTGCGGGCGACGAGCACCAGGCGGAAGCCGTCGCGGTGCAGCCGCCGCGCGAACGCGGCGCCGATGCCGGCGGTCGCGCCGGTGACGAGTGCGGTCGGCATGCCGGGACCGTACCGGGCGGTCGTCAGTTGACGTCGAACTCGTTGCCCTCGGGGTCGCGCATCCCGACCGCGTAGTGGTCGAGGCCCTCGTCGTCCAGCGGGCCGGCGACGGTCGCGCCGAGGCCGGCCAGCCGCCGCACCTCCGCGTCCACCCGCTGCGCCCGGACCGCCAGTGGGAGCGAACGGTCGCCGCTCGCGTGGACGTCGAGGTGCAGCCGGTTCTTCACCGCCTTGACGTCCGGCACCACCTGGAACCAGATCCGCGGGCCGTGCCCGTCCGGGTCGACGATCGAGTCCGCGCCGCCGCCGAGCTCGGCCTCCGGCAGACCGATGTCGCGCCGCCAGTCGTCCCAGGTGGCGAAGCCGGGCGGGGGTGGTTCGAGCAAGTAGCCGAGCGCGGCGGCCCAGAAGCGGGCGAGGCGGTCGGGGTCGGCGCAGTCGACGACGAGCTGGAAGCGGACCGCCATCGGCCCCTCCGTCCGGTCGGCCGTGCTGGCGCCCCCGGCAGGATTCGAACCTGCGCACCCGCCTCCGGAGGGCGGTGCTCTATCCCCTGAGCTACGGGGGCCCGGGTCCCGGCGATGCTACCGGATGCCGCGTTCGGTAGCGTTCGGCCCGAGACGGCAGGGAGGCGGTCGGATGGCGGGCGAGCGGGTCCTCGTCGTGGACGACGATGCCGTGATCCGGCAGCTCATCTGCGTCAACCTCGAGCTCGAGGGCTACGAGGTGCACACCGCGGAGGACGGCCAGGACGCGCTGGAGAAGATCCGGTCCGTCGACCCGGCCGTCGTGACCCTGGACATCATGATGCCCCGGCTCGACGGCTGGGAGACCGCCGCCCGGCTGCGCAACGACCCGGACACCGCGCACGTGAAGGTGATCCTGCTCAGCGCCCGGGCGCAGGAGGCGGACCTGCGGCGCGGCCACGGGATCGGCGTGGACGCCTACCTCACCAAGCCGTTCGACCCGGACGACCTCGTGGAGGCGGTCCGGCGGCTCGCCGAGGGCCAGTAAACCGAGTCCGGTTCGAGACAGGAGTCGCGGCAGCGTGCGGCGAAGGGGACGAAACGCCCGTACTACGCACGGAGGACCGATGACCCGCCGCCTGTCCCTGCGCGCCCGCGCCTTCGCGGCCGCCCTCGCGCTCGTTCCCGCCGGCTTCGCCGGTGTGTTCGGCCAGGGCGCCGACGCCACGGCGCCGAAGCCGGCCAAGCAGGGGCCCGAGATCTTCGGGGACCTCTTCCCGGCGAACCCGGCCACCCAGCTCCTCAAGCAGCCGGACGGCACGACGTTCGCCGCCACGCTGACCAACGGCGAGATCGGCGGCGCGTTCGAGACGCCCGAGGGCTACACCGTGGTCCGCGGCAAGGACCGGGTGTGGCGCTACGCCACCGGCCGCGACGCGAAGGGCAACCTGCTCGCGTCGTCGGTGGTCGCGCGTTCCGGCCGGGTGCCGAACGGCGTCAAGCCGCACGCGGGCCGCACGAAGAACATCTGGGACGACGGCCACGGCGGCGACGTGCGCGCGCAGACGTTCCGCGCGCTGCAGATCGCGTCGCGCAAGGCGCAGGACCAGGCGCGGGCGAAGGGCGAGCCGCGCGTCTTCCGGTTCCCGGCGCTGATGCTGGCCACCTGGTACGACGAGGACACCCAGACCGAGCCGCAGTTCCAGGACGGCACCGACACCCCCGAGTACTTCAAGAAGATCCTCGACGGCTTCGGCGGCAACCCGGAGGGGACGCTGACGGAGTTCTACTTCGAGGACTCGTTCGGCCAGTTCCTCGTGCAGGTCGACGTGTTCGGCCCGTACACGTCGGAGCGGTCGCGGGAGGATCCGTGCTACTACGGCGGCATCGGCCAGACCGAGGACGACGGTGACCTCGACCTGCTCGACACGCAGCTCGGCGTCGGCGGCGGCGGCGCGATCGGCATGGCGATCGAGGCGTTCCCGCAGGCCGACCCGACGGTGAACTTCGGCCCGTACGACAACGACAACGACGGCGAGGTCGACTTCACCGCGATCATCCACTCGGGCGCGGACATGGCCGTCACCGGCAACCCGTGCAACACGTGGTCGCACGCGACGACGGTCAACCTGGCCGGGCCGATCATCGAGGGCCTGGTCGGCCTCGACAAGAACAAGATCAAGGCCGGGCTCCAGTCGACGGACGTCAACGGCGAGGGCATGCCGGTGCACATCAACCGCGTGTTCACGATGCCGGAGTTCGCCAGCCCGACCGGCCCGCTGACGATCGGCGTCGCGACGCACGAGATGAGCCACGCGCTCGGCGAGCCCGACTACTACGACACCACCAGCCAGTCGCAGGGCAACGGCGACTGGGACATCATGGCCGGCGGCTCGTACCTCGGTAACCCGTCGGGCAGCAACCCGGCGCTGCACAACCCGGCGACCCGCGTCTTCCAGGGCTTCCTCCAGCCGACGATCGTGCACGACACGAAGAAGGCCGCGACGCTCAAGCCGCGCAACCAGCTCCCGTTCCCCGGCTACACGACCGACTCGCCTGACCCGAACCTCCTCCTCGTGCCGCTCTACGAGATCGAGCCGGGGGAGGAGGACAGCACCGGGTACACGTGGACCGAGAACGACGTCTACGGCCTGGCGAAGGACCCGCAGACCGGCAAGTACGTGGTCGAGGGCTACTACCTCGAGAACATCAACCGGATGTGGCACACGGCACCGACCTACGCGGACTTCTCGCGCGGCGGCTACTTCGACCGCAAGGTGCACCAGTCCGGCCTGATGATCTGGCACTTCGACTACTGGCTGCGCTCCAACGTCTACTTCAACAGCAACAACGCGCAGAGCTTCGCGAACCGCCCGCAGATGGACCCGCTGGAGTTCGACCGCAACGACAACACGCAGGAGCTCCAGCTCAACTACTCCCGCGGCAACGTCGGTGACCTCGTCGTCGGCGCGGCCGGCGGCATCTCGTCCGGCACCCGCAAGATCCAGCCGAACCTCGTGGTGCTGACCGGTGACCCGCAGGACCCGATCGAGTTCACCGGCGTGGTCGCGGCCGGCGGCGACAACCCGTTCACCGTCGAGAACAACCCGAACAACTACCGGATGACCGTCACCGCGGTGAGCAAGACGACGCCCGGCGACTGCAAGCTCCAGCTCTTCTACAACGGCGAGGCGTACGGCAAGGAGTCCGACTCCGGCAGCGTCGGCGACCCCGAGACGATCGTCGTCTCGAAGCCGAAGCCGGGTAACTGGAGCGCCAAGGTCAGCGACTTCGCCGGCTGCCTCGACTACGAGGGCAGCGTGACGTTCAGCAACGGCTCGGACGAGCTGCCGACGAAGGGCGCGGCCGACACCTGGTCGAACTGGAGCAAGGAGCCGACCGGCTGGGCGTTCACGAACGTCGGCCCGGCCGACGTCGACGGCATCGCGCAGAGCACCGACTCGAACGGCACCGAGAACATCACGCTCGACCTGATGCACTACGGCGGCGGCGACGTCGACGTGGCCCCCGGCTTCGTCGAGGGCGCCCTGAACGCCAACGGCGGCGCCGGGCCGTTCAACGTCGGCGCGGCGAACGCGATGAGCGTGCCGGTGTTCAACCACGGCGGGAAGGGCGCGGGCACGTTCCGCGTCGACGTCCGCCTCGGTGCCGCCGACGGCCCGGTCGTCGCGACGAAGAACGTCAGCCTCAACGGCTACGAGCGCAAGGACGTGGCGTTCACGCTCACGCCGAAGCAGGAGGGCTGGACCGACGTCTACGTCACCGTCGACGGCGGCCGCGCGCTCACCGAGGGCTCGGAGACGAACAACACGCAGAAGACGACGCTGTGGGCCGGCCCGGCCAACCCGCGCGTCGCGGTCGTGGACGACGACGCCGAGCTGACCAGCGAGATGTCGACCATCGGCGCGCTGGCGGCGCTCGGCGTGCCGTACGCGGTGC
Source organism: Mycobacteriales bacterium (assembly GCA_035714365.1). Taxonomy (GTDB): domain Bacteria; phylum Actinomycetota; class Actinomycetes; order BP-191; family BP-191; genus BP-191. The sequence continues at coordinate 58,612 of DASTMB010000064.1, forward strand.
TGCGCGAGCACCCGACGGGCGCGCAGCTCAAGCAGTACCAGGCGGTGATCTGGGAGGCGGGCGTCGACCGGCTCAACGGCCAGTTCAACCTCGCCGACCGCACCGCGCTGCGCGAGTACCTCAACGCCGGCGGCAAGCTGCTCGTCCAGAGCAACCGCGTCGCCTCCGCGCTCGGCACCGCCCAGCAGGGCGAGAACGCCGACAGCGTGGACTTCCTGAAGAACTACCTCGGTGGCACCTACGGCGGCTCGGACGACACCGTGTCGCGCGAGCGGCCGTCGGACATCAAGGGCACCGGCCACGTCCTCGGCGACGTGGCGGGCGAGATCGTGCCGTTCGCGGCGCGGCAGTTCTTCGAGACGATCGTCCCGGCCGCGGCCGAGGACGTGTTCGGCACGGTGCAGTCCGAGCTGACCATCAACGACGTCAAGGACGGCCACTTCCTCGGCGTCTCCGTCGACGGCGACTCGGCGCACAAGGGCTTCAAGACGATCACGCTCGGCTACAACTTCGCGCAGCACGCGACCGCCGACACCAGCGTGTCGATCGTGCGGTCGGCGCTGAGCCACTTCGGCGTCGCGATGGGCACCTACACCGTCAAGACGCCGCAGCCGGTCGTCTACCACTCGGCGATCCGCGACCAGGTCAGCGGCCGGGAGACGCCGATCACGGCGATCTCGCTCGGCGGCCCGGCCGGCTCGCCGATGACGCTGAACTACCGGCGCCACAACCTCGGCGGCTTCTACGTCCAGAAGATGACCGGCGGCAACGAGCCGGGCGTGTTCAACGGGCAGATCCCGCGGTTCGCGGCGACGCCGGACGGCATCGACTACTACCTCAAGGCCGGCACGGCCTCGACGTACGAGCCGCGCGGCGCGGGGCTCGGGCGGCTGACGTTCGGCATCGGCGTGCAGCTCCCCGAGATCTCGGACGCGCTGCCGATCCTGCCCGGCGGCCTGACCCGCATCCCGGACAAGCCGACGAAGCCGGAGAACCCGCCGACCAGGCCGACCCGTCCGACGAAGCCGACCGAGCCGACGATCCCCACCACCGGCCTGCCGGGCGCGCTGCCGCTCGTCGCGCTGGTGCTGGCCGGCTCCGCGGTCGTCGTGCGGCGGCGGTACGTCAACCGGTAGGGCCTCGCCCCTGGGCTTTCGATAGCCTCTGCCCGTGACCCCGGCAGAGCTGTCCGCCCTCGTCGTCGCCGCCGTCCGGCGTGCCGTCGACGACGGCGAGCTGGCCGTCGCCGTGCCGGGGACGGCCACGGTCGAGCGGCCGAAGCAGCGCGACCACGGGGACTACGCGACCAACGTCGCGCTCCAGCTCGCCAAGCCGGCGGGCCGGCCGCCGCGCGACGTGGCGGCGTTGCTCGCGCGGCACCTGTCGGCGGCCGACGGCATCGCGGGCGTCGAGGTCGCGGGCCCCGGCTTCCTCAACATCACCCTCGCCGACGACGCGCTCGGCCGCCTCGCCGGCACGATCGTCGCGGCCGGTCCGGCGTACGGCCGCACCGACGCGGGCGCCGGGCGCCGGGTCAACCTGGAGTTCGTCAGCGCCAACCCCACCGGCCCGATGCACGTCGGCCACGCCCGCTGGGCGGCCTGCGGCGACGCCTTGGGGCGGCTGCTGGAGGCGACCGGCCACGCGGTGACCCGCGAGTTCTACGTCAACGACGCCGGCGCGCAGACCGACCGCCTCGCCACGAGCCTGCTCTCCCGGGCGCGCGGCGAGGAGGTGGCGGACGACGGCTACCACGGCGACTACGTCGCGGAGACCGCGCGGGCGATCCTGCGCGAGCACCCGGACCTCCTGGACCGCCCGGAGGACGAGGCGTTGCGCGTCCTCAAGGAGCGCGGGCTGGCGATCCTGCTCGGGGAGATCCAGCGGTCGCTGCGGGAGTTCGGCGTGGAGTTCGACGTGTGGGCGTCGGAGAAGGCGCTGCACGACTCCGGCGAGATCCGGAAGGCGATCGAGCGCTTCCGGGCACAGGGCCGCGTCTACGACGAGGGCGGGGCGGTCTGGCTGCGCACCACCGACTTCGGCGACGACAAGGACCGGGTGCTGGTGCGCTCGGACGGGACGCCGACGTACTTCGCCGCGGACTGCGCGTACTACCTGGACAAGCGCGAGCGCGGCGCCGACAAGATCGTGATCCAGGTCGGCGCCGACCACCACGGCTACACCGGTCGGATGAAGGCCATGGTCGCCTGCTACGGCGACGACCCCGACCGCGACTTCCACCTGCTCATCGGCCAGCTCGTCAAGGTGATCCGCGACGGCCAGGTCGTGAAGATGAGCAAGCGGGCCGGCACCTACGTCGACTTCGACTCGGTGGTCGAGGCGGTCGGCGTCGACGCGGCGCGGTACTCGCTGGTCCGGCAGAGCATGGACAGCGACCTCACCCTCGACGTCGACCTGGTGACCCGGCACGACCCGGAGAACCCGGTCTTCTACGTCCAGTACGCGCACGCGCGGATCGCGTCGCTGCTGCGCAACGCGCGCGACCTCGGCGTCGAGCGCGGCGACTCCTACGATGCGTCGCTGCTCACCCACGAGCGGGAGAGCGACCTGCTGCGGGCGCTGGGGGAGTTCCCGCGGATCGTGCTGTCGGCGACCGAGCTGGACGCGCCGCACCGCGTCGCGCGGTACCTCGAGGAGCTGGCCGGGGTCTACCACCGGTTCTACGACGCCTGCCGCGTGCTGCCCGGCGAGACCGGCCCGGAGCCGGCCGTGACGGTCGCCCGGCTGTGGCTGTGCGAGGCGACCCGCACCGTCCTCGCCAACGGGCTCGCGCTGCTCGGGGTGACCGCCCCGGAGCGGATGTGACCGGCGCCCCCCGCGGGGCGGCGTGAGCGTCCTCGAGCCGGCCGTCTGGCCGGCCACCGCGCGGACCGACGCGTCCGGCGTCCTCGTCGTCGGCGGGGTGTCGGTGCGCGAGCTGGCCGCGGAGTTCGGGACGCCCGCGTTCGTGCTGGACGAGGCGGACTTCCGGGAGCGGGCGCGGGCCTGGCGCGAGGCGTTCGCCGACGCCGACCCGTACTACGCCGGCAAGGCGTTCCTCTGCCACGCCGTCGCGCGCTGGGTGAACGAGGAGGGGCTCGGCCTCGACGTCTGCACCGGCGGCGAGCTCGCGGTCGCCGAGCGGGCGGCGTTCCCGCCGGAACGCCTGCTGTTCCACGGCAACAACAAGTCCGTCGCCGAGCTGCGCCGCGCCGTCGCGTACGGCGTCGGCCGCGTCGTCGTGGACTCGTTCGAGGAGATCGCCCGGCTCGCCGACGTGGCCGCCGCGGCGGGCGTGACGCAGCGCGTGCTGGTCCGCGTGACGCCGGGCGTCGAGGCCCACACCCACGAGTACGTGCAGACCGGCCAGGAGGACCAGAAGTTCGGGTTCTCGCTCGCGTCCGGCGCGGCCGCGAAGGCCGTCGACGCGGTCGCGTCGGCGCCGTCGCTCGCGCTCGCCGGGCTGCACGCCCACATCGGGTCGCAGATCTTCGAGACGCAGGGGTTCGCGCTCGCCGCGCACCGGATGCTCGGGCTGCTCGCGTCGGTGCGCGAGTCGTTCGCCGGGCCGCCGGAGCTGAACCTCGGCGGCGGCCTCGGCATCGCGTACACGCCGGAGGACGCTCCGCTGGAGGTGGCGGAGTTCGCGGACCGGCTGCGTGCGCTGGTCGCCGACGAGTGCGCCGCGCTCGGCATCGCCGTGCCGCGGCTCGCCGTCGAGCCGGGCCGCGCGATCGTCGGCCCCACGACGGTGACGCTCTACGAGGTCGGCACGGTGAAGGAGCTGCCCGGCCTGCGGACCTACGTCAGCGTCGACGGCGGGATGAGCGACAACATCCGCACCGTCCTCTACGACGCGCACTACACGGCGCGGCTCGCCTCCCGGCGCAGCGACGCCGACCCGCGGCGGGTGACGTTGTGCGGCAAGCACTGCGAGAGCGGCGACATCGTCATCCGCGACGTCCCGCTGCCGGCCGACCTGCGCCCCGGCGACCTGGTCGCGGTGCCGGCGACCGGCGCGTACTGCCGGGCGATGGCGAGCAGCTACAACCACGTCCCGCGCCCGCCGGTGGTCGCCGTGCGCGACGGGCAGGCCCGGCTCGTCGTGCGCCGGGAGACCGAGGACGACCTGCTGCGTCTGGACGTCGCGCCATGAGGCCGCTGCGGGTCGCGCTGCTCGGCTGCGGCGTCGTCGGGTCGAGCGTCGTGCGGCTGGTCACCGAGCAGTCCGCCGACCTCGCGCACCGCGTCGGCGCGCCGGTCGAGGTGGCCGGCATCGCCGTCCGCCGGCCGGGGCTGCGCCGCGACGTCGATGTCGACCCGGCACTGCTCACGACCGACGCGCACGGGCTGGTGACGCGCGACGACGTCGACATCGTCGTCGAGGTCATCGGCGGCATCGAGCCGGCCCGGTCGCTGCTGCTGGCGGCGTTCGCGGCCGGCAAGCCGGTCGTCACCGCGAACAAGGCGCTGCTCGCCTCCGACGGCGCCACCATCCACGACGCCGCCGCCAAGGCCGGCGTCGACCTCTACTTCGAGGCGTCGGTGGCGGGCGGGATCCCGCTGCTGCGGCCGTTGAAGGAGTCGCTGGCGGGCGAACGGCTGACCCGCGTCCTCGGCATCGTCAACGGCACCACCAACTTCATCCTCACCCGCATGCACGAGACCGGCGCGGGCTTCGCCGACGCGCTGGACGAGGCGACCGCGCTCGGCTACGCGGAGGCCGACCCGAGCGCGGACATCGAGGGGTTCGACGCCGCCGCGAAGGCCGCGATCCTCGCGTCGATCGCGTTCCACTCGCGGGTCACCGTCGCGGACGTCCACCGCGAGGGCATCGTCGACGTCACCGCCGCCGACATCGCGAGCGCGCGCGCGATGGGCCGCGTCGTGAAGCTGCTCGCCATCTGCGAACGCGCCGGCGACGGCGTGTCCGTGCGCGTCCACCCGGCGATGATCCCGGCGACGCACCCGCTCGCGTCGGTGCGGGACGCGTTCAACGCGGTGTTCGTGGAGGGCGAGTCGGTCGGGCAGCTCATGTTCTACGGCCGGGGCGCGGGCGGGCTGCCGACGGCGAGCGCGGTCCTCGGCGACGTGGTCGCCGTCGCGCGCAACCTGCGGTCCGGCTCGCGCGGCGTCGGCGAGTCGGCGTACGCGTCGCTGCGCGCACTGCCGATGGGCGACGTGCTGACCCGCTACCACGTGAACCTCGACGTCGCCGACAAGGCCGGCGTGCTCGCGGCGGTGGCGACGGCGTTCGCCGACCACGACGTCTCGATCGGCACGGTCCGCCAGGAGGGGCACGGCGACGACGCGACGCTGGTGCTCGTCACGCACACCGCGCGCGACGACGCGTTGCGGCGCACGGTGGAGGTGCTGCGTTCTCTCGACGTCGTGCGGGCTGTGACGTCGGTCATGCGGGTAGAGGACTGAGCATGGCCTGGCGCGGAGTGGTGGAGGAGTACCGGTCGCGGCTGCCGGTGGACGACGGCGTCGCGCCGGTGACGTTGCTGGAGGGCGGCACGCCGCTCGTGCCGGCGCCGCACCTGTCGTCGCTCACCGGCTGCGACGTGTGGCTGAAGGTCGAGGGGCTCAACCCGACCGGCTCGTTCAAGGACCGCGGCATGACGATGGCCATCACCAAGGCCGTCGAGGAGGGCAGCCGCGCCGTCATCTGCGCGTCCACCGGCAACACGTCCGCCTCGGCCGCGGCGTACGCCGCCCGCGCCGGACTGGTCTGCGCGGTGCTGGTGCCGCAGGGGAAGATCGCGCTCGGCAAGCTCGCCCAGGCGCTCGTGCACGGCGCGACGCTGCTCCAGGTCACCGGCAACTTCGACGACTGCCTGGACCTCGCCCGTGACCTGGCGAAGAACTACCCGGTGACGCTGGTCAACTCGGTCAACCCGTTCCGGATCGAGGGGCAGAAGACGGCGGCGTTCGAGGTCTGCGACGCGCTCGGCCGCGCGCCCGACGTGCACTGCCTGCCGGTCGGCAACGCCGGCAACGTCACGGCGTACTGGAAGGGGTACCGCGAGTACGCCCGCGACGGCGTGGTGCCGGCGACGCCGGCGATGCGCGGCTACCAGGCCGCCGGGGCGGCGCCATTGGTGAGCGGCCGGCCGGTGCCGCAGCCGGAGACGATCGCGACCGCGATCCGCATCGGCAACCCCGCGTCGTGGGACACCGCGATCCTCGCTCGGGACGAGTCCGGCGGCGCGATCGAGGCGGTGACCGACGGGCAGATCCTCGACGCGTACCGGCTGGTGGCGCGGCACGAGGGCGTGTTCGTGGAGCCGGCGTCGGCGGCGTCCGTCGCGGGGCTGCTGATGTCGGCCGAGGCGGGCGACGTGCCGCGTGGCTCGCTCGTCGTCTGCACCGTCACCGGGCACGGCCTGAAGGACCCGGAGACGGCGCTCGCCGGGCTGCCGGAGCCGCGGGTGGTGGGGGTCGACGCCGACGCGGCGGCCGCGTTGCTCGACCTGTCGTGACCCGCCGCGCCCGCGCCGCCGCGGGGAGCCCGGCATGAGGGCGTACTGGGACCTGCTCCGGCGGGAGCGCGACTTCCGCCGCGTCTTCGTCTCCGAGCTGGTGTCGCTGGGCGGCGACTGGTTCGCGCTGGTGCCGCTGCTCGCGCTGCTGCCGCGGCTCACCGGCTCCGGCGCGTGGGGCGGGCTGGTGCTGGCCGCGGACACGGCGGTGTTCGCGCTGCTGTCGCCGTACGCCGGCTCGGTGGTCGACCGGCTGGACCGGCGCCGCATCATGGTCGGCGCCGACCTGGTGTCGGCCGTGCTGATCCTCGGGCTGCTGCTCGTCCGCTCGTCCGGCACCGCGTGGGTCGCGCTCGTCGCGCTGTCCGGCGTCGCGGGCGCGAAGGCGTTCTACAGCCCGGCCGCCGCGGCGGCGTTGCCGAACCTCGTCGACGCCGAGGACCTCCCCGTCGCCACCGTCCTCAACGGCGCCACCTGGGGCACCATGCTCGCCGTCGGCGCGGGCGTCGGCGGCCTGGCGGCGTCGGTCCTGGGGCCGCGCGCCTGCTTCGTCATCGACGCCGGGTCGTTCCTGCTGTCGGCGTGGTTCACCTGGCGCACGACGCGGCCGTTCGGCGAGGACCGGCGGCACCTGCCGCGCGCGGGCGTGCGGGCGGACCTGCGGGAGACGGCGGCGTTCGCGCGCACCGACCCGCGCGTCGTCGGCCTGCTGGCCTGCAAGGTCGGGCCGTCCATCGGCAACGGCGCCATCGCGATGTTCCCGATCTTCGCCGCGACGGTGTTCGGCTACGGCCGCGACGACGTCGCGTTCGCGGTCGGCATGCTGCTCGCCGCGCGCGGGTTCGGCGCGTTGCTGGGGCCGATCCTCGGGCGGCGGGTCATCGCGCGCGAGGACCGCTACCTGTGGTCGGTGCTCGGCGCCGCGATGACGGTGTTCGGCGTCGGCTACATGGTGCTGCCGCTGGCCCACTGGCTCTGGCTGGCGATGCTCGTCGTGGTGTTCGCGCACCTCGGCGGCGGCGGCAACTGGATCCTCTCCACCTACGGCCTGCAGACGATCGTGCCGGACCGCGTGCGCGGCCGGGTGTTCTCCGTCGACTACATGATCTCGACCGTCGTCATCGCGGTGTCGCAGGCGTCCGCGGGCGCGCTGGCGGACCGCGCCGACCCGCGGTGGGTGTCGTTCGGGCTCGGGTCCCTCGTCCTTCTCTACGCTGCGGGCTGGCTCGTCGCGACGCGGTCGTTCCGCCGCGTGCCCGCGGGCGTGCCGGTGGAGGTGTAGCCGTGGCGGGTCCCGCGTTCCGTGCCGCGCCGGTGCGCGTGCGCGTGCCGGCGACGTCGGCGAACCTCGGTCCCGGCTTCGACGCGTTCGGGCTGGCGCTCGGGCTCTACGACGACGTCGTCGCGCGCATCGGCGAGTCCGGCGTCGCTGTCGACGTCGCCGGCGAGGGCGCCGACACGGTGCCGCGCGACAAGCGCAACCTCGTCGTCCGCGCCATGCGCGCGACGTTCGACGCGCTCGGCGGCCAGCCGCGCGGCATCGAGGTCGTCTGCGCCAACCGGATCCCGCACGGCCGCGGCCTCGGCTCGTCCGCCGCCGCGATCGTCGCCGGCGTGCTGGCCGCGCGGTCGCTGGTGCTCGGGCCGTTCCCCGACGAGGCCGTGCTGGCGCTCTGCACCGAGCTCGAGGGCCACCCCGACAATGTCGCCGCCTGCCTGCTCGGCGGGCTGGTGCTGTCGTGGCGTTCGGACTCGGGCGTCGAGGCGGTGCGGCTGCCGGTCGACGCGTCGGTGGCGCCGGTGGCGTTCGTGCCGGCGACGAAGTCGTCGACCGCCAAGGCGCGGCGCCTGCTGCCGGAGTCGGTGCCGCACGAGGACGCGGCGTTCAACGCCGCCCGCGCCGCGCTGCTCGTGGAGGCGCTGGGGCGCCGGCCCGACCTGCTGCTGGCCGCGACGGAGGACCGGCTGCACCAGCCGTACCGCGCCGAGGCGATGCCGCGGTCGGCGGCCCTGGTCGCGTCGCTGCGCGCGGCGGGCGTGCCCGCCGTGGTGTCGGGTGCCGGGCCGACGGTGCTGGCGTTCGGCGCGGCCGACGTGAACCCCGGGCGCGGCTGGACCGCCATGCCGCTGGCCGTCGCGGGTGGCGCCGAGGTGCTTCCCGTGTGATCAATGCTGCGCCGCAACGCGCGCGACCGTACGCCGTGCAGCATTGATCACCGGAGGAGGGCGGGCGTCGTGACGGTGCGTTCCGAGTGGGGGCCGGCGAACGGCCCGCGGCCGGAGCCGGACCCGGCCAACGCCGCGCTGTTCGCGGACGTGCGCGCGTCGGTGACGGCGGAGGTGGACGCGCCCGCGGAGGCGGTGTGGGACCTGCTCGCCGACCCGGCGCGCGTCGGCGAGGTGTCGCCGGAGTGCGTCGAGGGGCGGTGGATCGAGGGGGCGTCGCGGCCGGAGCCGGGCGCGCGGTTCGAGGGCGTCAACCGGCTCGGCGACTACGAGTGGGTGCGGCCGTGCACGGTCACGACCGCCGAGCGCCCGACCGCGTACGCCTACGTCGCGCACGACCGGTGGGACGTGCCGGCGGCGGACTGGTCGTTCGCGATCGAGCCGCTGGGGGAGCGGTGCCGGGTGACGGAGACGTTCGCGCACCGGCCGGACGGGCTGAGCGGGCTGCGGATCGCCGCCGACGCCGACCCGGCCAACGCCGCCGCGGCGGTGGCGGCGCGGCTCGCGTCGTTGCGCGAGGGGATGGCGGCGACGCTGGCGCGGCTGGGGGAGGCGGCGCGGCGGACGTAGGAACGCGGGCGCCGCGCGTCGAACCGTTGTCCGCATGATCCGGCCCCGCCTGCTCCTGCTCGCGCTCGTCGCCCCGGCCCTCGCTGTGCTCGCGCTGCCCGCCACCGCGTCGAAGCCGCCCGCGCGGCCCGCCGTCTCCGGCCTGCTGCCCGGCACCGGCAACAAGCGCGTCAACCACAACGCCGAGCCGGCGCTCGCGGCCGCCCCCGACGGCACCCTCTGGGCCACCTCGAACGCGCTCGCCACCGGCTGCGGCCGCCCCACCAACTGCGGCTCCGACATCTGGTCGTCGCGCGACGGCGGGCGGCACTGGCGCTGGGTCGCGAACCCGTTCGTGACCGCCGACCCCACCGGCACGTACATGATGGGCGGCGGCGACAACGACATCGCCGTCGCGCCGGAGAAGAACTCCTCCGGCCACTACAACGTCTACGTCGCGAGCCTCTGGGTCAGCAACTCGATCGCGGTCAGCGGCGACGGCGGCGAGACGTGGCGGGTGCTGCCGATCGAGTCGCCGCCGGGGACGTACGGGCTGTTCCCGATGGGCGCGCCCGCGACCATGCCGGCGAACGCGTACGCGGACCGGCCGTGGATCGGCGCGGACGGGCCGTGCACGCTGCTGTTCGCGTTCAACGAGGTGCCCGGCAACCAGACCCTGCTCCAGCGCTACGACGCCTGCCAGGCCGGGCTGCCGGTGCGCGACGGCGCGTCGCTGCCGTTCGGCGACACGGCGTCGGTGCTCGGCAAGGTGAGCGGGCGGTTCGTCGTCGACACCGGCGCGAGGTCACCGCACCGGCACGCCGTCTACTACCCGGCGGTCGGCAGCAACAAGGTCTTCGTGCAGGCCAGCACCGACGGGCTGACGTGGACGCGGCACGTCGTGGCGCCGTTTTCCGACGACTCCACCACCGTGCCGATCTGGCCGGTCACCGCCGCGGTCGACGCGGCCGGCCGGGTCTACGTCGCCTGGCACGACACGTTCCACGCGTACTTCGCCTCCTCCGGCGACGGCGGCGCCACCTGGACCGAGCCGGTGCGGCTGGACGGGGCGCGGTCGACGGCGGCGTACCCGACGGTCGCGGCGGCGGGGAAGGGGGTCGTGTCGGTCCTCTGGTACGGCACCGCGCGCCCAGGACCGGCAAACGACCCGGAGGGCATGGGCGCGCCCGCGAGCAAGAAGGGCGCCGTCTGGCAGGTGTACGAGACGCGCAGCAGCGACGGCGGGCGGCACTTCACGAAGCCGGTGCCGGTGAGCGGGCCGGTGCACCGCGGCATCGTCTGCGTGGGCGGCGGTGGCTGCGCCGCCGACGGCAGCCGGAACCTGCTGGACGACTTCGGCGTGGTGTTCGTGCCGGGGACGTCGCGGGTGGCGGCGGTCTACACGACCGACCAGCCGGGCGGTCAGCGCGTCGACCGCAAGACCGCCTACGTCGCCCTGGGCTGAGGCCCTTGCGGCTCGCGGGGTGGCACGGCAGACTCTCGCGCCGACCGCGACGGGGGAGCCGCACGGCGTAGCTGGCGCCCCCTGAGCGGGGCCCGACCCCCCTACGTCGAGAGGCCGTTCCGGTGCACCGTTCCGTCCTGCTCACGCTCGCGTCCGTTACCGTCTCGGCGGCCGTCGGGCTCCCGTCCGCGGCGGCCGACGGCACCGCCGCTCTCGCGCCGGACGGACGGACGCTGGCCGTCGGTGCCGTCGTCACGACCGGCACCCGCTCCGGTGACCTCTGCACCTTCGTGAACGACCACGTGACGCTGGTCGCGACCGCCGGCGCGGACGCCGGGATCACGCTGCGGGCCGACGACGCGTGCCGCCTCGTCGTCACCTCGCTCGGCGCGGTGCGCGCGGACGCGCCCGCGATCGAGGCACCGCGCTACACCGAGCCCCGCGGCTACGACGGGTCGGCTCCCGCCGAGACCGGCGCACCGTTCGACGCGGACGCCGCCGACGACCCGGCGACGCTGCCCGCCGAGGTCGTGGCCACGGCCACGTCGACGGAGGTGGTCGACGTCCAGACGGTCCAGCTCGTGCTGAACGAGGCGGGCGTGCAGGAGTACCGCGACTACACGGCGGCGCAGTACGTCCGCAACCGGCGCACCCGCACTGTCGGTGCCCTGGCTCTCACCGACGGCTCGTGCGAGGGCTCGTACATCGACGAGTACGTGCTCTACGGGCCATACGCGAACCGGCCGCTGACGTGCTTCTTCAAGCCGACCTACAACGGGTCCGCGCGCGTCGGGTTCGTGTCCGGCGGCACCTACCGCAAGGCGGTCGCGACGATCACCATCGACCAGCGGAAGCTCACCGAGACGTCCGAGGCGACGTACGGCGGGACGACGAGGTCGGTGTGCAGCACGGGCGGCACCCTCCGCACCGGGTGGTCGTCGGTCTGCTACTTCGACGTCAACTGACGGGAGGAGCGGCCCCGCGAGCGCCGAAAGCAGTCGCGGTACGCCACGCGTATACGGGAGGACCGATGCTCCGCCGGCTCGCCGCCTGCGCCGCCGCCGTGACCGCGCTCGCGGTGGCGCCGGTGCCGCGCGCGGTCGCCGAGCCCGGCCTGCTGGAGGTCACCGGCACCGGGGCCACCGCTGCCGACGTCACCGTGGCGAGCCGCGTCTCGTTCGACCTCGGCAACGCGGTCGTCACCGGCTCCGGCCGCTACGCCGGGTTCGCGCTCTGGACGACGGGGCGTTCGCCGCGGCCGCTCGGCGGGGTGCTCGCGAGCCGGGACCTCGACATGCCGCAACGTCCGGTGCTCCTGGCGGCGACGACGCGGCACGCGGTGCTCGCGCCGACGCAGCTCGGCGGTCAGCCGGTCGTCACGCTGGAGCCCGGGCGGTACCGGGTGCTGCTGCTCGCCGACGGCGATGCCGACGTGCGCGTGCCGTTGACGCCCGGCTCGACCGGCGGCCTCAGCGTGCGGACGACGCGGCCGTTCCGGCGCTCGTACACGGTGGCGGCCAGAGCGGTCACGGCGGCCGACCGGCACGTCGCCCTCCGCGGGCCGCTCACCTCCGGCCGGACCCGCCGCTACGACGTGATCGCGCAATGGCGCCCGGACGTGCCGCAGGACGTCGAGCTCGTGGCGTGTGTGACACGCCGCGCCGCCTCCTGCGCCCGGGCGCCGTACGCGACCGGAAACACCAGCGCGGGCGGGACCATGCCGACCACGAGCGGGCTCGGTGTGCGTGGCGGGCTGCTCGCGCGCGACGTCAGGGAGGCGCGCGCGGAGGCGGGGCTCGCCGGCGGTGGCTCCGGGACGTTCACGCTCGTCGTGCTCGACTACGACTACGCGTAGCTGTGGACGGCGGGGAAGCCGCGGGGACGAAGCACCGCATACTGTCCGGCGTGGACTCGCTGCGGATCGTCGAGACCGAGGTGCGCGAGCTGGTGCGCCGGCGCGGCCTCGACCCGGCGTCGGACCAGGCCGCGATCCGGCGGCTCGTCGACGACGTGCTCGCCGACTACGACGAGCGCACGCTCACCTCGACGCTGCCGCCGCTGCCCGAACGCGCCCGCGCGACCCGCGAGGTCTACGACGCGGTCGTCGGCTACGGGCCGTTGCAGCGGTACCTGGACGACCCGACGGTCGAGGAGATCTGGGTCAACGAGCCGGGCCGGGTGTTCGTGGCCCGGCGCGGCCGCAGCGAGCTGACGAACACGATCCTCGGCGAGGGCCAGGTCCAGGACCTGTGCGAGAAGATGCTGAAGTCCAGCGGGCGCCGCGTGGACCTGTCGACGCCGTTCGTGGACGCGATGCTGCCGGACGGCAGCCGGCTGCACATCGTGATCCCGGACATCACGCGGCGGCACTGGTCCGTGAACATCCGCAAGTTCGTGCTGACCGCGCACAGCCTGGACGAGCTGGTGGCGCTGGGCAGCCTGACGAACCAGGCGGCGCGGTTCCTGGAGGCGGCGGTCGCCAGCGGCCTCAACGTCATCGTGGCCGGCGGCACGCAGGCCGGGAAGACGACGCTGCTCAACTGCCTGGCGGCGGCGATCCCGGCGCGGGAGCGGGTCATCACCTGCGAGGAGGTGTTCGAGCTCCGCATCCCGCTGCCGGACGTCGTGTCGATGCAGACCCGCCAGGCCAACCTCGAAGGCACCGGCGAGGTCCGGCTGCGCCGCCTGGTGAAGGAGGCGTTGCGGATGCGCCCGGACCGGATCATCGTCGGCGAGGTCCGGCAGGAGGAGTGCCTGGACCTGCTCATCGCCCTGAACTCCGGCCTGCCCGGCATGTGCTCGATCCACGCGAACAGCGCGCGCGAGGCGGTCGTGAAGATGTGCACGCTGCCGTTGCTGGCCGGCGAGAACGTCTCGCACGCGTTCGTGGTGCCGACGGTCGCGAGCAGCATCGACCTGGTCGTGCACACGCAGACGACCCGCACCGGGCAACGCCGGGTGAGCGAGATCGTGGGCATCCCCGGCCGGGTCGAGGGCGACGTGGTGGAGACGGCGCAGGTCTTCGCGACGCAGGGGGAGGCGCTGGTCCGCGCCGACGGGTACCCGCCGCACCCGGAGCGGTTCGAACGCGCCGGCTACGACCTGGCGGCGCTGCTCGCGCAGCCGCAGTACGCGTAGATGGGCGTCTTCCTCGGGCTGCTGCTCGGCGTCGGCCTGTTCCTGGTCTGGCGGGCGTTGACGACCGAGCCGGCCGGCAAGGACCCGGACGCAGTCACCTGGCGGACGCGGCTCGAGGAGCTGCTGGCGCAGGCCGGCATCGAGGGCGTGTCGCCGGGCCAGCTCGTGGGGGCGAGCGTGGCGCTGGGGCTGGTGACGTTCGTGCTGGTGGCGGGGCTGTCGCGGGTGGCGCTGATCGGGCTCGTGTTCGGCGGGTTCGCGGCGAGCCTGCCCGTCAACGTCGTCCGCTCGCGGCGGCGCAAGCGCACGCTGGAGCTGCGCGACGTCTGGCCGGAGGTCGTCGACAACCTCGCGTCCGGCATCCGCGCCGGCCTGTCGCTGCCGGAGGCGGTGAGCCAGCTCGGGCTGCGCGGGCCGGAGCTGCTGCGGCCGGCGTTCGACCGGTTCGCGGCCGACTACCGGGCGACCGGGCGGTTCGGCGACTGCCTGGACCGGCTGAAGGCGTCGCTGGCCGACCCGGTCGGCGACCGGGTCATCGAGTCGCTGCGGATGGCCCGCGAGGTCGGCGGCACCGACCTGGGTCGGCTGCTGCGCACGCTGTCGGCGTTCCTGCGCGAGGACGCGCGGACCCGCGCCGAGCTGGAGACGCGGCAGGGCTGGACCGTCAACGCCGCCCGCCTCGCGCTGGCGGCGCCGTGGCTGCTGCTCCTGCTGCTGTCGACGCGGCCCGGCGCGGTCGAGGCGTACGGCAGCGCGGCGGGCGCACTGGTGCTGCTGGTCGGCGGCGGCGTGTCGTTCCTGGCGTACCGGATCATGCTGCGGATCGCCCGGCTGCCGGAGGAACGGCGGGTGCTGCGGTGATCCTGCTCGGCATGCTGATCGGGCTGCTCGCGGGTGGCGGGCTGGCGCTCGCGGTCGCGTACTCGCCGCCGATGCGGACGCCGCGGCTGGACGACCGGCTGGCGCCGTACCTGCGGGACGCGCCGCGGCCGTCGCGGCTGCTCGCGACCAAGGAGACGTTGACGCCGTTCCCGACGCTGGAACGCATCCTGTCGCCGGTGCTCTCGGACGCGACGCGGTTCCTCGACCGCTGGCTCGGCGGGGTGACGTCGTTGCGGCGGCGGCTGGTGCAGGCCGGGCGCGGGATGACGTTGGAGGAGTTCCGCGCGGAGCAGGTCGTGTGGGGCGCGCTGGGGCTGCTCGCCGGGCTGGCGGTGTCGGTGCTCGCGGTCGTCACCGGCCGCGGCGCGCCGCCGCTCGCGCTGCTCGTGCTCTGCCTGGGGCTGACGCTGTTCGGCGTGCTGGCGCGGGACCGGTGGCTGACGCGCGAGGTCGCGCAGCGCGAGGAGCGGATGCTCGCGGAGTTCCCGACGATCGCCGAGCTGCTCGCGCTCGCCGTCACGGCGGGGGAGGGGCCGGTCGGCGCGCTGGAACGCGTCACCCGCATCAGCACCGGCGAGCTCGCGGCGGAGCTGCGGGCTGCCCTCGCCGACGCCAAGGCGGGGGCGTCGCTGGTGACGGCGCTGGAGGGCATCGCCGCGCGGACGTCGTTGCCGCCGCTGTCGCGGTTCGTCGACGGCGTCGCGATCGCGGTCGAGCGCGGCACGCCGCTGGCGGAGGTGCTGCGCGCGCAGGCGGTCGACGTGCGCGAGGCGGGGCGGCGGCGGCTGCTCGAAGCCGGCGGCAAGAAGGAGATCGGCATGCTGGTGCCGGTCGTGTTCCTGGTGCTGCCGGTGACGATCGTCTTCGCGCTGTTCCCCGGGTTCTACGGCTTGCAGGTGCTCACGCCGTGAGCGACGAACAGGGGGAGCCATGACCGCGTCCGACCTGCTGACCTACCTGCGCGCCCGGCTCTCCGACGGCGACCGCTCCGACCGGGGCGACGTGCCCGGCTGGGTGCTGATCACGTTGATGACGGCCGTGATCGTGGCCGGCATCTGGGGGTTCGCGCAGGGCGCGTTGTCGAACATCCTCCGGTCCGCCCTCTGCACCATCGGCGTGAACGGCTCCGGCGCGGCCTGCGAGTAACGGTGCGACGGGACGAGGGGGCCGCGGTCGTCGAGTTCGTGCTCGTCGGCGTCCTCGTCGTCACGCTGTTCATGGGGATCCTCCAGGTCGGCCTCTACCTGCACATGCGCAACGTCGTCGTCGCGTCGCTCGCGGAGGGCGCGCGCGAGGCCGCGAACGCCGACCGCACCTGCGACGACGGCGTCGACCGCGCCCGCGAGCTGGTCGCCCGGTCGATCGGCACGCGCGTCGCGGACGGGCTGACGTTCGACGTGCCGCCGGACGGGTGCGAGGTCACCGCCGACGGCGGCGTCGTGCTCGTGCAGGTGCGCGCGCACGGGCCGTTGCCGCTGCTGTTCCCGCCGGTCGGGTCGGTGTCGATGAACGCCACCGCGCACGCCATCAAGGAGGGCCAGTGACCCGGCCCGCGCGGCCGCCGCGCGACGACTCCGGCAACGCCGTCCTGGAGTTCGTGACGATCGCGGTCGTCCTCATGGTGCCGTTGGTCTACATCATGCTGACGGTGTTCCAGCTCCAGCGCGCGGCGTTCGCGGTGAGCGCCGCGTCGCGCGAGGCGGGCCGCGCCTACGTCACGGCCGACTCCGCCGACACCGCCGGCGAACGCGCGCAGACCGCCGCCGACCTCGCGCTCGCCGACCAGCTCCCCGGCTCGCCGCGCGCCGACGTCGCGGTCTCGGAGGAGGGGCTGGTGCCGGGGGCTGCGGTGACGGTGCGGGTGACGTACCGGGTCACGCTGCCGCTGTCCGGTGGCGTCGCGACCATCCCGGTGACCGCGAAGCACGTCGCGACCGTCGACCGGTACCGGAGCGCGGGGTGAGGCGCCATCTGGCGCCGCCGCGCGACGACGACGGGCAGCTCCTCATCCTCATCGCGTTCTTCGGCGTCGTGCTGATCCTGTTCGTGGCGGTGGTGGTCGACGCGTCGGCGGCGTTCCTGGCACGGCGCGGGCTGGCGAGCGAGGCGGACGGCGCGGCGCTGGCGGCGGCGCAGTCGCTGGACGAGCCTGCGTTCTACGCGGGCGCCGGCGGCGACCTGCTGCCGTTGGGCGACGTCGCGGAGGTGGTGGACGACTACGTCGCCGCGAACTTCCCCGGCACGACGGTCGAGGACGTGACGCTGGTCGACGGCGGCACCGCCGTGCACGTGGTGCTGCGGCGGCACCTCGCGCTGCCGCTGTCGCCGCCCGGCTACGAGGACGGCGTCGAGATCACCGCCGAGGCGACGGCGAGGCTTCCGCTGCGGTAGCGCCGGGCGTACGCTCGGCGAGCAGCCGCGGGTGGGGGTCGCTCCGCAGTGAGTTCCCGACTGGGGCCGGCGGCTGGCCGGGTGGCGCGAGCCGTCCGTGGGACAGGGTCCGCGACCGTCTATCGCCGGATTCTCCGGGGTGTCTCAGAAGCCTTGTTCGCCGTGGCTTCTGGGAGTGCGCGTGGGTGTCGTCTACGTCAGTGCGGCCGTCGTCGCCGTCTGCGGCGTCGTGCGGTGGTGGCTGTACCTGCGGCTCTGCCGCCACGTGTTCGACCAGACGAAGGACCCGCAGGCGGTCGCGCGGGTGGCGCGGTCGGTGCGGCGGTGACGCCGGCCGCCCGGCCGTATCTGGTCACCATGGGCCATACCGGCGCGGACCGGGACGACGTAGCGTCGGTGAGTCACCTAGAGCACCGTGGGGGGTCGCGCGCATGGCCGTTCGCCGCCGCGGGCTGCTCGCTGCGCTGGTGGCGGCGTTCCTGCTGCTCGGCGCGGCCCCCGCGACCGCGGCGCCGCCGGGCCGGCGGGTCTCCGGCACGTACCGGCTGCTCGCGAAGGACGTGGTCGAGGGCGGCGGCCTGCGGCACGTCTACGAGGACGTGCTCGACACCGGCACCCGCATGCACCGGCTGCACCTGCCGCGCGGCCACGGGCTGCGCCCCGGCGACCGCGTGCTCGTCTCCGCCGACACGGCCGGTGACGGGAGCACGCTGAACGTCACGTCGTTCGCGCCGCTCGGCACGACGGCGGCGACCGCCACGACCGGCACGACGGACGTGCTGGTGGTGCTGGCGTACTGGACGGCGCCCGACTCGGTGACGCCGCAGCGGGCGTCGGACCAGATCCTCGGCGACGACGACCGGTGGTTCCGCGAGGTGTCGTACGGCGCGGTCGGCCTGACCGGTGCGGTCACGCCGTGGCTGCGGATCCCGGCACCGGCCAACGGCCAGTGCTACGCGGGCGCGGACACGATCATGACCGGCGCGATCGACGCGGCCGGCCGGGCCGGGTACGCCGCGATCGGCTACGACCGGGTCGTCGTCTACTTCCCGCGCTGCACCGGCTCGGACACGAGCAACGTCGCCGGCTGGGCGTACGAGCCGGGCGCCCGCGTCTGGCTCAACGGGTACATGGACCGCCGCACGTCGGTGCACGAGCAGGGCCACAACTACGGCATGGGCCACGCCCGCGCGTACGCCTGCACGAACAACGGCGTCCGCGTCACGCTCGGCGGCACCTGCGCGAGGTCGGAGTACGGCGACCCGTACGACGCGATGGGCCAGTCGTCGTACGCCGCCCACTTCGACGGCTACAACAAGTACGTGGCCGGCTGGCTCGGCACCCGGCGGCGCATCCTCACGACCTCGTCGTCGTCGTTCACGCTGCCGCCGTACGAGTCGGCGTCGGCGACGGCGCCGCAGGTCGTCGTCGCGAACTCGCCCACGCGCGGCTCGTACTGGCTCGAGTACCGGAGACCGGTCGGCTACGACGCGGCGCTGCCGGCGGGCGCGACCGGTGGCGTGCTGGTCCACCTGCGGGACACGGTCGTGGGCGTCGGCAACTACCTCCTCGACGGCACGCCGGGCGACGCGACGTTCGCGACGGCGGTGCTGCGCGCGGGCACGACGTGGACGGCGCCGGACGGCGTGCGCATCGCGGTCGGCAGCGCCACGTCCACGGGCATCGCGGTCAGCATCACCGGCGCCAGGCCGGAGCCGCAGGTGGCGACCGCGCCCCGGTCGTTCGCCGCGAGCGCGCGGGACATGGCGGTGCGGCTGACCTGGACGGCGCCGTCGTCCGACGGCGGCGCGGCGATCAGCGGCT
The DNA here is from genome assembly GCA_035714365.1 of Mycobacteriales bacterium. Taxonomy (GTDB): domain Bacteria; phylum Actinomycetota; class Actinomycetes; order BP-191; family BP-191; genus BP-191. The sequence goes on from DASTMB010000064.1 coordinate 77,572, forward strand.
ACCGGGTCACGGTCGACCCGCCGCCGCCGGGGGGCGGCACCGGCGTCCTCGCCGCGAGCCCCAACGCCACCTCGCTGCTCGTCAGCGGCCTCGGCAACGGCACCACGTACACGTTCGAGATCCGCGCGCTCAACTCCGTCGGGCCGGGCGCGCCGGCCACCGCGCAGGCGGTCCCCGTCGTGCTGCCGCCGGTGGTGTCGATCACCTCGCCGGCCGACGGCGCGGCCCTCACCGGGCGGGTGACCGTCGTCGCGTCCGCCTCGCCGAACCCGCTCAGCGGCAGCGCGATCTCGCAGACCCGCCTCGTCGTCGACGACCGGACCGTCGTGTACGGCTACGGCGCGCAGACGTCGTTCGAGTGGAACACCGGCACCGTCGCCAACGGCCGTCACCACGTCGAGGTCGTGGTGACCGACGCCAACTACCGCACCGCCGTCGCCGCCGTCGACGTGACGACCAGCAACCCGTTCCCGGTCGTCGCCGTCACCGCGCCGGCGGAGGGCACGACGTTCGACGCCCCGCAGGTCGTGCTGGAGGCGGCGGCGTCGGTGCCGGAGGGCTCGACGGCGGCGATCCAGTCGGTGGCGTTCGAGGTCGACGGCTACCTGCGGGCGACCGTGTACTCCGCGCCGTACCGGATGACCTTCCCGACGATCGACAACGGCTGGCACTCGGTCGTCGCGGTCGCGACCGACACGAACGGCCTGACCGCGCGGTCCCGGCCGGTGTCGTTCGTCGTCTCGCACCCGCCGCCGACGGTGAAGATCACCTCCCCTGCCAACGACGCCGTCGTGCGCGGCACCAGCCTGACCATCACCGCCGACGCGAGCGTCACCGCCAACGGCAGCGCGCTCGCCGAGGTGCGGTTCTGGGCCGGCTACCAGCCCATCGGTACCGACACCACCGCGCCGTTCACGGCGACGTGGGACATCAGCGGCCTCAGCGGCTCGGGCCGGGTGCAGGCCGAGGTCGTCGAGACGAGCGGCCGGCGCGCGACGACGTACCTCTCGGTGCGGATCGACAACGCGCTCCCGACGGCGACCCTGAACCTCACGTACAACCAGCCGTTCGACGCGAAGCCGATGACGCTGACCGGCACGGCGACCGCGCGGACGGCGGGTGCCTCGGTGGCGCGAGTCGACCTCATGGTGGACAACGTCGCGGTGCCCGCGGAGGTGGCCGCCGACGGCACCTGGTCGGCGCCGTGGGACGCGACCGGCCGCTACGGCATCCACCGGGTGACGGTGGTCGCGTACGACTCCGCCGGGCTGCACTCGCCCACCCCCGTGTCGCAGTCGTTCCAGGTCGTGCGCCAGCCGCCCGCGGTCGTCTGGACGGCGCCGGAGGCCGGGTCCCTCGTGCCGGCCGGGACGGTGGACGTCGTCGCGTCGGCGACGCCCGGGACGTACGACACGAGCACCGTGACGAGGATCTGCTTCCGCAAGACCATGCCGTGGTGGCAGTACGCGCCGGAGCTCGGCTGCGGCACCCTCGGCGACGACGGCCGGTACCACCTCGCGTGGAACACCACGGCCGTGCCCGACGGGGCGTTCGCTCTGACGGCGGTGGTGTGGATGAGCGACGGCGCGACGTTCGCGGTGCCCGGCCCGACCGTGACGGTCGCGCGGCCGCCGCTCGCGCCGGAGGTCTACAGCGACGACGGCTTCGACGGCGACGCCGACCTCTGGTGGTCGACCGCGCCCTCCGCCGCGCCGGTGACGTCGTGGGTCGTCGCCGTGCCGGGGCGGGCACCGGTCACCGTCACCGAGCCGCGGGCCTACCTCACCGGGCTGGCGAACTGGCACACGTACGACGTCGCCGTGAGCGCCGTCAACGCCATGGGCACCGGCCCGGCCACCCACGTCTCGGTCACGCCGGGGCTGCGCACGCGGATCGAGCTGACGTCGCAGCCGGCGCGCACGGTCGTCTACGGCAGCCGCGTGACGTTCGGCGCCGTCGTGTCGCGGCAGAAGGACGACCAGCCGGTGGCCGGCCGGACCGTCGAGCTCGTCGGCTGCCCGGTCGCCGGGCCGCCGTGCCCGGTCGTCGCCCGCGCGACCACCTCCGCGACGGGCATGGTCACCCTCTCCGCCGTGCCGCGCACGGGCACCGACTACTACCTGCACGTGCCGGTGCAGGTCGCGATCGGCCAGTCGTACGTCTTCCCGCCACCGGTGTCGGTCTCGACCAAGGTGACCGGCACGTTCTCGGCCGGGCGGGTGCCGCTCGGCGCGACGTCGTACCTGCGCGGCTACGTCACGCCGGCGCGCACGGGCGGGTTCGTCTACCTCCAGCGGTACTACTCCGGCACCTGGCACAACGTCACGTACCGCACGATGAGCGCCACCGGCTACGTCTCGGTGCCGGTCAAGGTCGCGCGGGGGACGTACACGTACCGGCTCCGCTACGGCGGGGACGGCGGCCGCCTCCCCGGCGCCTCCCCCGCTCGAACACTCGTCGTGTACTAGAGGCCGGGCACGAACACCCCGAGCAGCATGACGACGGTCGCCGTGACCGCGAGCCAGGCGCCGGCCTTGTCGGGCAGCGGCCCGAACATCCCCAGCGCGCCGAGCACCGCGAGGATCACGGCGACGAGGATCGTCAGGTAGCGGGGGGCGCGGTTCGAGCCGGGTGCGAACGCCATCAGATCCCCCGGAAGAACGAGCCGACGACAAGCAGCGCGGGCGACGCGAGCAGCGCGAGGTACCCCTGCTGCCGGGTCAGCTCGACGTCCCGGTCGGCGAGGAAGTCGAGGATCGGGCGGATCTCGTAGACGTGCGAGACGGCCAGCCCCACGACCGTGAGCAGCACGGCGAGCACGATCGTCACGAACTTCGGGGCGTTCGGCCGCCGGGACAGGCCGATGTCCTCCCCGGCGCGCGACCGGCGGTAGCCGCCGCGGGCGGGGACGGACGCGCGTTGCATCAGGACGCGGGCGAGCTGCCCGAGGACGTCGGCGTTGCCGGCCATCACGATCTCCCTCCGACGCGCGGACCGTAGCAGCGCGCGGGGCGGCCGGGGACGCAGGCGCGCCGACCGGTACCCTGGCGCGCATGGCCGCCGTGGATCCCGCCGAGGAGCTGAAGCGCCTCGACGCGACCCTCCGTTCCGTCGAGGCGTTCGTCGACCTGCCCACCAAGCACGCCGAGCTGGAGAAGCTGCGCGAGCAGGCGTCGGTCCCCGACCTGTGGAACGACCAGGACGCCGCGCGCGAGGTCAACTCCCGGCTCTCCGCCGTCGAGTCGGAGATCGAGCGGGTCGAGGCGCTGCGCCGGCGGCTGGACGACGCGGTCGTGCTGCTCGACCTGGCGGCGGGGGAGGACGACGCCGACGCGCTCGCCGAGGTGCACACCGAGATCACCGCGCTGGACAAGGCGGTCGGCGAGCTCGAGGTCCGCACGCTGATGTCCGGCGAGTACGACGCCCGCGAGGCGCTGGTGGTCGTCAGCGCCGGCGCGGGCGGCGTCGACGCCGCCGACTGGGCGCGGATGCTGCTGGAGATGTACCAGCGGTGGGCGGCGCGGCACGGCTACCCGGTCGAGGTCTACGACACGGCCTGGGCGGAGGAGGCCGGCATCAAGTCGGCGACGTTCGCGGTGCGGGCGCCGTACGCGTACGGCACGCTGCGCGGCGAGCACGGGGTGCACCGCCTGGTGCGGATCAGCCCGTTCGACAACCAGAGCCGCCGGCAGACGTCGTTCGCGGGCGTCGAGGTGACGCCGGTGGTCGAGGCGACCGACCACATCGAGGTCGACGAGAACGAGATCCGCGTCGACATCTTCCGCTCGTCCGGGCCGGGCGGGCAGGGCGTCAACACCACCGACTCGGCGGTCCGGCTCACCCACCTGCCGACGGGGATCGTCGTCACCTGCCAGAACGAGCGTTCCCAGCTCCAGAACAAGGCCTCCGCGATGGCCGTCCTCCAGGCGAAGCTGCTCGAACGCCGCCGCCAGGAGGACGAGGCGAAGATGAACGAGCTGCGCGGCGGCCGGCAGGACGTGAACTTCGGCTCGGCGTTCCGCCACTACGTGCTGCACCCGTACCAGCTCGTGAAGGACGACCGCACCCACGTCGAGACCGGCAACACGGGCGCGGTGCTGGACGGCGAGATCGACGCGTTCATCGAGGCCGGGGTCCGCTGGCGGAACGCGCCGGACGAGGACTGATCACCCGGTCGGGTCTTCAGTGTCCGACTACGGGTAGTTGACACGCTCGCTACACAGTGTCACAGTCACTCGCTGTAACTACCCACTTCGGGGAAGCGACGATCCGCGGCCGTATCTCGGTCACCGGCCAGGCCGCGGGGAGCAAGTGGTGAGACCGGCCCCGGACTCGAGAGGAGTCCGTCATGGTCGTCCGGTCTGCCCGCTCCACGGTCGCGGCGTTCGCCGCCACCGTCCTGCTGCTCGCCGCGCTCGTCACGCTGCTCACCCGCCCCGCCTCGGCCGCGCAGGCCACCGGCGGCCCGGCGCGCAGCGACAAGGCCGCCGCCGCGCAGGAGCAGAAGGGCCACGGCAAGCCGAGCCCGGCCGCCACGACCTCCCCGCAGCCGAAGTCCAACGCCGACATGAACAAGGGCGGCGCCAACAACGGCGGCGACTGCGGCGCCTACTGCTCCACCCGCGACGGCTCGCCGTCCGGGAACGGCAACGGCAAGGGCGAGGCCAAGGGCAAGCCGTGCGCCGGCTGCGTCGGCAAGGCCGACAACAAGAACCCGCCCGGCCAGCAGCCCGACGGCACCGACCACAACGCCGGCTACGAGTGCGACCGCAACCACGGCATCGGCCGGACCAACCCGGCGCACACCGGCTGCACCCCCGCCCCGACCGTCCAGCCGACCGTGACGCCGACCACCCCGCCGCCGTGCGTGCCGACCGAGACCGAGCCGTGCGGCACGCCCACCGCGTGCGTGCCGACCGAGGCGGAGCCGTGCGGCACGCCCACCCCGTGCGTGCCGGCCGAGGGCGCCCCGTGCGGGAACCCGACCCCGACGCCGTCGGTGCTCCCCACCACCCTGACCCAGACCCCCGCCCCGGAGACGGCCACGCCGCCCGCCCAGGTCAAGGGCGTCAAGCTCGTCCGCCCGGCCGCCACGGCCCCGAAGGTGCTCGGCGGCCGCCTGCCGAAGACGGGCTCGCCGGTGCCGGTGGCGCTGCTGCTGCTGGTGGGCTTCGGCACCATCGCGCTGGGTATCACTGTCACTGTCGCGACGCCCGCGTCGCGTTGACGTAACACAGGCTTACTGTCACAGTTCGTGATAAGTACGACACGATCCGAAGGGGATCGTGACGTTCCGAGGAAGCGACGAGCCGCGGCTTTGTTCGGTCACCAGCCGGCCGCGGGGAGCGAGTGGTGAGACCGGCCTCGGACTGGTTCCCGGGAGGGAAAGTCCACATGTCGGCCTTCACGCGACGTGCTCGCTACCTGACGTTCGCCGGTCTCGCGACGATCGGCCTCGCGGCCGCGGCGCAGCTCGCGGTGACGCCCGCGGCGACCTCCGTCGAGACGTACACCGTGCCGCTCCACCAGGACACGCCCATCCAGAACTCCACCTACTCCGAGCAGGGCGACTGCCCGCTCTCGCCGTCGCAGTGGGGCTGGCACTTCGTGCTGCCCGGCCACGACGCGGAGTTCGTCTCGCTGACGGCGACGTTCGAGACGGCCGGCGAGGTCGAGGCGACGATCGGCGAGCCGACCGCGCAGCACGCCTACGTCTACACGGCGACCGACGACACGCTGCTCTCGGCGACGGCGGAGGTGACCGGCGGCGAGGTCGAGTTCTTCAACCTCTCGCACGTCTGCGCGGGCGGTGGCACGACCAGCGAGACGCCGACCCCGAGCGTGTCGGCCTCGGCGACCAAGACCCCCTCGGCCACCCCGAGCGAGACGCCCAGCGAGACCCCGAGCGAGACCCCGTCGGTGACGCCCACCGCCGAGGTGAGCGCGACCGAGACGGCGACCACGCCGCCGCCGACCACCGTGCCGCCGACGACGGTCCCGCCGACGTCCGAGAGCGCCACGCCGACCGCCGAGGTCAGCGCGACCGAGACCGAGACGGCGACGCCGACCGGCACCTCCGAGGTCCTGCCGACCCGCCTCACCAACACCCCGACCCCGTCGGCCTCCGTCCAGGGCGTCAAGATCGTCCAGCCGCCGGCGGTCCTCCCGCGCCGCCTGCCCTCGACCGGCACCCCGGTCCCGGTGGCCGTCCTGCTGCTCCTCGGCTTCGGCATGGTCGCTGCCGGTGTCGTGACCACCGTCGCCGGTGAGCCCCGCACCGCGAGCGCCGACGGCCGTCACCGCCGCTAGCGCACACCGCGCGTAGCCGCGCGGACCCGTACCACCGCGAAAGGCCCGTCCCCTCCCGGGACGGGCCTTTCGTGTACGCACCGTCACGTCCCGCGGCCGTTCGGTGATCACGCGGGACCCCGGAATGTCCTGTCTCGCAGCGATTCCGGACTCTCGGCCGGGCGAAGATGGTCCGAAGCGACCATTGCCGCCCCCGGACACGCTGCGTCACGGTCGTGGAGCGCTCACCGTGACGACCGTCACGTGTCCGTGAGCGCCGGGGAAGCGAAGATCCGCGGCCGTCCTTGGACCGGTCACCGTACGCCGGGCCGCGGGGAGCGAGTGGTGAGACCGACCTCGGACCGTCCTCAGGAAGGCGTCCGATGTCGCATCGCAGGTTCCGTCCCCTCGCCGCACTCGTCGCGTTCGTGGTCGCGCTCGTCTGGCTGCCGCTGCTGGCCGGCCCGGCGAGCGCCGCCGGCCCGGTCCTCGTGCCGGACACGACCATCAACGGCTGCAACGGCGTCCTCCCGACGCCGGGCAGCGAGAACACCCACAAGCGGCTCGACCCGTCGTTCCCGAGCGACTTCAACCCGGGCGGCGTCGTCGGCTACATCGTCGACTTCCCGGTGTCGGCCGCCGACGTCGGCGGCGACTTCGAGATCACCGACTGCGTCTACGTCGACCCGCCCGGCGGCGGCACCGACGCGCCGATCGCGAAGTACTTCGTGCACTTCGTGCCCAACGCCGAGGACTTCCACCTCCAGTTCGCCGTGCCGATCCCGGCGAACACGCCGCTCGGCTCGCAGTTCTGCAACTACGTCAAGACCACGGCCTCGCCGAGCGCCTCGCAGGCCAGCAACCGCAAGGCCGGCCCGGCCTGCTTCACCGTCGGCGGCGGCCTGCGCATCGAGAAGCGCACCGGTAGCACGACCGGCCCGCTGCTCCCCGGCGCGTCGTTCAGCGTCGTCTGCTCGCCGACGACCACGCAGCCGCCGACGATCATCACCGGCCTGTCGAACCAGAGCCACACCAACGCCAACGGCACCGTGTCGGCGACCGGCGTCGCGGACGACGGCACCATCGCGATCAACGGGCCCAGCGGCACGCCGTGCGTCGTCACCGAGACGGCGGCACCGGCCGGGTACCTGCTCGACGCGACGCCGCGCAACCTGGTCATCCCGGTCGGCGCCAGCCAGACCATCAACGTCTTCGTCAACCACCAGCAGGGCTCGCTCACCGTCACCAAGCACGCGGTCGGCGCGGGCGGCACGTTCCACTTCACCGTCTCCTGCGACGACGGCGAGACGTACGCGCCGTTCGACCTGACCGTCGCCGCGGGCGCCACCGGCAGCCACCTGGTCAGCGACGCGATCGTCGTCGGCACCGAGTGCACCGTCGCCGAGACCGCGAACGCGCTGTTCTCGACGACCAGCTCGCCGGTCGACGGCACCGTCACGATCGACGCCGACGGCGAGACGGTCGCGTTCACGAACACGCGCCTCACCGGCTCGCTCGTCGTCACCAAGACCTCGAACGAGGACGGCACGTTCCACTTCGACGTCGACTGCGACGGCACCGCGTACGACACGACGCTCGACATCACCACCGCGAGCGGCGCCGGCGACGCGCGCATCGACGGCATCCCGACCGGCACGAGCTGCACGGTCAGCGAGCAGTCGAACCCGCTGTTCTCCTCCGTCGTCGTCCCGGCCGGCGGCACCGTGACGATCGCCACCGGCGACACCACGGTGGCGTTCGCCAACACCCGCCTCACCGGCTCGCTCGTCATCACCAAGTCGGCGGACGTCAACGGCACGTTCACGTTCGACGTCGAGTGCACCGGCACCGCCTACGACGCGACCGGCGTCACGATCACCACGACCGGCGGCAGCGGCTCGTACACGATCCCGAGCGTGCCGACCGGCACCGTCTGCACCGTCACCGAGCGGTCCGACGCCCACTGGACGACGCAGGTCGTGCCGGCCGACGGCACCGTGACGATCGCCACCGGCGACAACACGGTCGCGTTCACCAACACCCGCGTCCGGGGCGCGCTGAGCATCACCAAGTCGAGCGACGTGGACGGGACGTTCACGTTCGACGTCGACTGCTCGGACGACGCCTACGACGCGTCGAACGTCTCCATCACCACCGGCGGCTCCGGCTCGGCGTCGATCTCGGGCATCCCGACCGGCGTCACCTGCACCGTCACCGAGGACGCCGACCCGCACTTCACGGTCACCGTCGTCCCCGCGGACGGCACCGTCACGATCGACGCGAACGGCGAGACGGTGGCGTTCAGCAACGTCCGCGTCCGCGGCTCGCTGGTCGTGACCAAGGCGATCGTCGACGAGAGCCCGAACGCGGGCCTCGCGGCGTTCACCTTCCACGTGACCTGCGACGGGACCGCGCTGCCCGACTTCGAGCTCGGCACGCAGGCCGGCCTGGCGCTCTCGAAGACCATCGAGGGCATCCCGACCGACCAGGTCTGCACGGTCACCGAGGACCACGACCCGACCTGGTCGACCGTCGTCACGCCCACCGGCGGGACCGCGACGATCGGCACCGAGCCGGTGACGGTGGCGTTCACGAACACCCGGCAGTTCACCGACACGTCGATCACGAAGTCCGCCGACCCGGTCTCCGGCACGGCGGTCACCGACGGCGACACGATCGAGTACACCGTCCACTACGCGAACGACGGGAACGTCGCCGACGAGATCACCATCACCGACGCGATCCCGGCCGGTACGACGTACGTCGACGGCTCCGCGAGCGACGGCGGCACCCTGGCCGGCGGCACGCTGAGCTGGCACCTCACGGCCGGGCCCGGCACCTCCGGGGACGTGTCGTTCTCGGTCACGGTCGACGACGCACTGCCGGACCCGACCACGGTCGTCAACCAGGCGGTCCTTGAACAGGTCGGGCCGAAGATCACCCGGTCCAACAAGACCGAGCACCCGGTCGCGCACGTCAAGGTCGTGAAGTCGGTCGACAAGACCAGCGCCGCCTACGGCGACGTCCTGCTCTACACGCTGTCGGTCACCAACCCGTCGGCGGCCGACCTGACCGGCGTCGTGGTCACCGACCCGCTGCCGAAGGGCGTGACGTTCGTCGGCGCCAGCAACGGCGGCACCTGCGACAGCCCCTGCACGACGATCACCTGGCCGGCGCGCTCGCTGGCGGCGGGCGGGGCGTTCGACGTGACGTTCCAGGCGCGGATCGTCCGCCCGGCCGCGGCGGCCGACGGCGCGATCCCGGCGGGCGTCATCGAGAACAGCGGCGCGGTCGACAGCACCGAGACCCCGAAGGTGCCGTCGAACAAGGTCGTCACCAAGGTCACCGCGGTCGAGGGCACGAAGTTCATCAAGCCCCCGGTCCTCCCCCAGACCGGCGGCCCGATCTCCGACGCCGTCGCCCTGGCCCTCGGCCTGCTCCTCGCGGGCGCGGGACTGACTTTCGGTACGAGCTGGCGGGCCCGCCTCGCGAAGGCGGCCGGAGAGGAGTGAGTTGACACGCTGACGGCCCGGCGGCCCGCGAGGCGCCGGGCCGTCAGCCTGTCCGGGGTCAGGCGGCGGTGGAGAGGGAAGCGGCGGCCGGGGAGCGGCGGCCGATCCCGCGACTGAAGGGAGCGGCGCGCAGCGCCGCGGAATCTAGCGGGAGCGGTTGCCGCTCCCCGGGCGCCGCGTCAGTGGGTGTGCGCGGCGACAAGCACGGCGAGCGTGACGAGGAGCACGGCGAGGGCGGCGACCCAGTCCGGCACGACCGGGGCGGCGGCGTGCAGCCGGGCGCGGGCGGCGGCGCAGGCGGGGCAGCGGGCGTCCACGACGTGCCCCGCGCAGGAGGCACAGACCAGGTGCTCGCAGCACACGCGCGAACGCTCCCTCACCGACGGCCGTAGACTCGGAAAGGAACCCTGTACCCCGACACCCCCGAGGGGCAAACCCCGCATGATCCGGCTCGACCACGTCACCAAGGTCTACCCGACGGCGACCAAGCCGGCGTTGAACGACGTCAGCGTCGACGTGGACAAGGGCGAGTTCGTCTTCCTGGTGGGCTCGTCCGGCTCGGGGAAGTCGACGTTCCTGCGGCTGCTGCTCAAGGAGGAGACGCCGACGACGGGCAGCGTGTTCGTCGCGGGGAAGGACCTGGCGCGGCTGTCGCACTGGAAGGTGCCGACGTTGCGGCGGCAGATCGGCTGCGTGTTCCAGGACTTCCGGCTGCTGCCGAACAAGACCGTCTTCGAGAACGTCGCGTTCGCGCTCGAGGTGATCGGCAAGCCGAAGCACTCGATCGACAAGGTCGTGCCGGAGGTGCTGGACCTCGTCGGCCTGGACGGCAAGGCGGGGCGGCTGCCGGACGAGCTGTCGGGCGGTGAGCAGCAGCGGGTGGCGATCGCGCGGGCGTTCGTCAACCGGCCGATGATCCTCATCGCGGACGAGCCGACGGGCAACCTCGACCCGACGACGTCGTTCGAGATCATGCGGCTGCTGGAACGCATCAACCGGACCGGGACGACGGTCGTCATGGCCACGCACGACGCGAACATCGTGGACTCGATGCGCCGGCGCGTGGTCGAGCTCGAGGGGGGTCGCGTGGTGCGCGACCAGGCCCGCGGCGTCTACGGCTACTCGAAGTAAGGAAGCGTTCGTGCGAGCTCAGTTCGTGCTGTCCGAGATCGGGATCGGTCTGCGGCGCAACATCACCATGACCGTCGCCGTCATCGTCATCACCGCGGTGTCGCTGACGATGTTCGGGTCGGCGTTGATGATGCGCAACCAGGTCAACGGCATGAAGGACTACTGGTACGGCAAGGTCGAGGTCTCGATCTTCCTCAAGAAGGACGTGACGCAGGACCAGCGGGACCAGCTCCGGACCGAGCTCGAGTCGATGCCGGACGTCGAGCGCGTCTACTACGAGAGCAAGGACGACGCCTGGAAGCGGTTCAAGGAGCAGTTCAAGGACGCGCCGGACGTCGTGGCGAACACCGACCCGGACGTGCTGCCGGAGTCGTTCCGGGTGAAGCTGAAGGACCCGCGGAAGTTCGAGGTCGTGAGCAGCGCCTTCGCGGACCGGCCGGGTGTGGTGAACGTCTACAACCAGAAGGAGGTCCTGAAGAAGTTCTTCAAGGTCCTCAACGGCATCCGCTTCGCGATGCTGCTCTTCGCCAGCCTCAGCCTCGCCGCCGCCGCCGTGCTGATCGGGATCACGGTGCGGGTGGCGGCGTTCAGCCGGCGCCGGGAGACCGGCATCATGCGCCTCGTCGGCGCCTCGAACCTCTACATCCAGCTGCCGTTCCTGCTGGAGGGCGTGCTGGCGGGCGTCGCCGGCGCGCTGATCGCGACGGTGCTGCTGTCGGCGGCGCAGTGGGGGCTGATCAACAAGACGTTGCGGCCGGCGATCCAGGCGTTCCCGTGGACGGGCTGGAACCAGTTCTGGGTGATCGTGCCGATCCTCGTGCTCACGGGTGTGGCGCTCGCGGGCGCCTCGTCGTTCTGGACCCTGCGCAAGTACCTGCGGGTGTAGGTGACGTGTGGTTCTCTTGTGACTGATGTGACGTCACGGGAGGTGCCATGCGGGTCGGGCGGGTACGGCGGCTGGCCGCCGTCGCGCTGCTCGGCGCCCTGCTGCCGCTGACGCCCGCGCGCGCCGACGACCCCCATGCGCAACGCCGCGCCGTCCAGGCCCGGCTGGCGACCACCAAGGACGACCTGGACGAGGCGAGCGCCGTCGTCCGCGAGGCCGCCGCCGCGCTGTCGGCGACCGCCGCCGCCCTGCCGGGGGCACGGACGCGGCTGGCCGAGGCGGAGGGCCGGCTGTCCGCCGCTCAGGCCGCCGCCGGGGCGAGCGCCCGGGCCGCCGAGGCCGCGCGGCGCGACCTCGCCGCCGCCACCGCGTCGTACGCCGCCGCCGAGACCGCGCTGGGCGCCGCGCGCGAACGGGCGGGCGACGTCGCCAGGATGCTCTACATGACCGGCTCGGCGGGCCTCGCCGCCGCGCTGCTCGACGCGCGCACGCCCGCTGACCTGGCCGCGCGGGCGGCGTACACGCACGCGATCCTCGCCGACGGCGACGCCCGCGTCCGCGCCGCCGGCGACGCCCGGGTCGCGCTCGCCAACGCCGCCAGCCTGCTCGCCGCCCGCCGCGCCGCCGTCGAGGCCCGCGACGCCGAGGCACGGGCCGCGCTGGCCCGCGTCACCACCCTCGCCGAGGCCGCGCGGGCCGCCGCCGCCGAGGTCGAACGCCACGTCGCCGCCCGCCGCGCCGCCCTCGCCGTCGCCGCCCGCGAACGCGCCGCCGACCTCGCCCGCTACCGCGCGCTCGAGGCCGAGTCGGCGCGGCTCGCCGCGCTGATCCGCCGCCTCGCCGCGCGCCGCCCCAGCACCGTCCGAGTGTCCGTCTCCGGGCTGCTCTGGCCGACGCCGGGGCCGGTCACGAGCGGGTTCGGCTGGCGGATCCACCCGATCTACGGCTACCGCCGGTTCCACGCGGGCGTCGACATCGGCGCGCCCACCGGGCAGCCGATCGTCGCCGCGCTCGGCGGCGTCGTCGTCACCGCCGGCCCGCTCGGCACGTACGGCAACCTCGTCGTCGTCGACCACGGCAACGGCTTCGCCACGGCGTACGGCCACCAGTCCCGCGTGCTCGTCCGCGTGGGGCAGCGCGTGGCGCGCGGGGAGCGCATCGGGCTGGTCGGCGCGACCGGCGCGGCCACCGGCCCGCACCTGCACTTCGAGACCCGGGTCGACGGCGACCCGGTCGACCCCCTCCGTTACTTCTAGACTGCTGGGCGTGACCAACGCCCGGACGCGCCGCCGCCGCGCGCTGCTCGCGACCGCGGGCACGCTCACGGTCGCGGCGGCGTTCGTGTTCGGCTTCCTCGCCGGGCGCGCGGGCCGCACCGGGCCGGGCGACGGGGCGCCGTCCGGCGTCGTCGCCGAGGCCGCCGAACGCCTGCGCGGCAGCGCCGCCCGCGAGGTCAGCCCGCACGAGCTGGACGAGGCGGCGATCCGCGGCATGCTCGCCGCGCTCGGCGACAAGTACGCCACCTACTACGACACCAGCGACTACGCGCAGTTCCAGCGGCTGCTGGACGGCCGCTACTCCGGCGTCGGACTCTGGCTCGGCCGCGACCCCGACGGCAGCGTCGAGGTCACCAGCGTCGTCCCCGACTCGCCCGCCGCCGACGCCGGGCTGCGCGTCGGCGACCGGCTGGTCGACGTGGCGGGGGAGGCGGTCGACGGGCTGCCCGTCGCCGAGATCGTGCGCCGCATGCACGGCGACGTCGGCACCGCCGTCGCCGTCACCGTCCGCCGCGCCGACGCCGTCCGCACCGTGCGGCTGCGCCGCGCCGACCTGGTCACCGCCGACGTCACCAGCGACCTGCTCGAGAGCAACGTCGGCCGCATCCGCGTCGCGGCGTTCACCCGCGGCACCGGGCGCGAGGTACGGGCCGCGCTGGCGCGGCTGCGTTCGCGCAAGGTCGCCGGCGTCGTGCTCGACCTGCGCGGCAACCCGGGCGGCCTGCTGGACGAGGGCGTCGACGCGGCGTCAGCGTTCCTCGACAAGGGCGTCGTCGTCAGCTACCGCGGCCGCGGCGTGGACGAGAAGACGTACGATGTCGTCGGCCGCGGCGACACCGCCACCCCGCTCGTCGTGCTCGTCGACGCCGGCACCGCCAGCGCCGCCGAGGTCGTCGCGGGCGCGTTGCAGGACCACAACCGCGCGCTCGTCGTCGGCAGCCGCACGTACGGCAAGGGGTCGGTGCAGCAGCCGCTCGTGCTCTCCGACGGCTCCGCCATCGAGCTCACCGTCGCGCGCTACGTCACGCCGTCGGGGCGTTCCGTCGAGCAGGTCGGCATCACGCCGGACGTCGACCTGCCCGCCGGCTACGACGCCGCCGCGGCGCTGCGCCGCGCCGTCGAGGTGCTCTCCGGGACCGTCGCCAGCGTCGCGGTCCCCCGCGGCTGATGCCCAAGGAGACCGGGCGGAAGCTCATCGCCCAGAACAAGAAGGCGCGCCACGACTACGCCATCGAGGACGTCTACGAGGCCGGGCTGGTGCTCACCGGCACCGAGGTGAAGTCGCTGCGCGCCGGCCGCGCCAGCCTGGTCGACGCCTACGCCACCATCAAGGACGGCGAGGCCTGGCTGCACAACGCGCACATCCCCGAGTACACGCTCGGCACCTGGACCAACCACCAGCCGCGCCGCGTCCGTAAGCTGCTGCTGCACCGCGAGGAGATCGCCAAGCTCGTCGGCAAGACCAAGGAGAGCGGCCTCGCGCTCGTGCCGTTGCAGCTCTACTTCAAGGACGGGCGCGCCAAGGTGGAGATCGCGCTCGCCCGCGGCAAGAAGGCGTACGACAAGCGGCAGTCGCTCGCCACCCGCGACGCCGCCCGCGAGGTCGCCCGCGAGATGGGCCGGCGGGCGAAGGGCCGGGAGTAGCCCGGTCTGTCCGCACCACCCGGAAATGGCCCGTTCTGCCCATGGCCAGACGGCCGACCGGCCGCGCAGACTGTGCCCGAAGGTCCTGAATGTCCGTTTCGGGCCGAGCACTACCGGGGATGGGGGCGGAGATGACTTCCGCAGACGACGCGCGACCCGTGACGTGGAGCGCGCACGGGATCTCCCTCGCCACCAGGCCCGAGTTCGCGGCCGCCTCCGCGTCCACCCTCCGCCTGCTGCACCAGCAGCTCGGCCTCGACCTGTGGATGGTCACCCGCATCGACGCCGACGACCTCGTCGTCCTCGACTGCCTGGACTACGCCTACCGGCTCCGCCCCGGCGACGTGCTGCCCTGGTCCGCCAGCCTCGACTGGCGGATGGTCAACGGCCAGGGCCCCCGCGTCGCGCCCCGCATCGCCGACGTCCCCGCCTACGCCACCGCCGGCCTCACCCAGGTCATGCCCGTCGGCGCCTACGTCGGCGTCCCCCTGCTGATCGACGGCCACGTCTTCGGCACCCTCAGCGGCCTCGACCCGCTGCCCCGCGACGACACCCTCGTCGCGGCGCTGCCGCTGGTCGAGACCCTCGCCGGGCTGCTGACCTCCGTCATCTCGCTCGAGCTGCGGTCCACCCAGGTCGTCCGCCGCGCCGAACGCGCCGAGGTCGAGGCCCACGTCGACCCCCTCACCCAGCTCGGCAACCGCCTCGCCTGGAGCAAGGTCCTGGTCGAGGAGGAGGCCCGCTGCCGCCGCTACGGCCGCCCCGCCTGCGTCATCTCCGTCGACCTCGACGGGCTGAAGCGCCGCAACGACACCGAGGGCCACGACGCCGGCGACGCGCTGCTGCGGTCCGCCGCCCTCGTGCTGCGCCGCGTCTCCCGCATGTGCGACCAGGTCGCCCGCGTCGGCGGCGACGAGTTCGCGGTCCTCGCGGTCGAGGCGTCCGAGCTCGAGGGGCGCGCGCTGCTCGACCGGATCGCGCACGCCTTCGCCACGGCGGGCGTGGAGGCGTCGCTCGGCATGGCGGTGCGGGAGGGTCACTCGACGCTCGGCGAGACGTGGAAGGCCGCCGACGCCGCCATGTACCGGCACAAGCGCCGCCGCCTCCAGGACCGCGTCTCCGCCGCCCTCGCCGCCCCCGAGGTGGCGCCCCAGGTCGTGCGCCACATCGAGGTGCCGGACTACTCCGCCGCGGGTTCCTGAGCCCGGACGCGCCGGCCCGGGGTCCGGGCCGGGCCGGCTAGTTCCGCGCCGCTGCGCGGCGCTCCCTTAGTCGCCGGCCCCACCCGGACCCCGGCCCGTCGCTCACGCGCGTCTGGTGCCTCGGCGGAGCCAGGCCGCCAGCGCGAGCAGCAGCACTCCGGCGGCGGCCAGGGTGTCGTTGAGGCCGGTGGAGGGGATCTTGGTGCCGCCGGTGCCGGTGCCGCCGCCCGTGTGCTTCGCGGGGGGCTTGGGGACGAAGACGCCGGTGCCGGGGGCCTTGGCTCCGACATCGAGGACCCAGACGCCGCGGCCGTAGGTGGCGGCGACGACGTAGCGGCCGGTGGTGTCGTTGCGGACGTCGCGGACCGACGCCTTGGGGAGCTGGCCGAGGCGCTGCCAGACCAGGCCCGACTTCGGGCCGATGAAGACACCGTCGTCGCCCGCGACGATCAGGTTGTCGCCGCGGACGATGACGGCGTTCGCGCCGGAGCGGGGCAGGTTGCCGGTGAGGTCGGTGAAGTGCTCGCCGCAGTCGTGGCTGACGAACACCCGGCCGTCGCCGCCGGTCGACTTCGCGTCGAAGCCGATCGTGTTGCCGGAGGTCACGGTGACGTAGACGGTCGACGTGTCCTTCGGGTCGATCGCGATGCGGCTGATGTTGCCGCGCACCAGGCCCTGGCCGGCCGCCTTGTGCCAGCAGTCCGCGGCGCCGGTCTTCGCCTCGCAGCCGGGCTTGGCGTTCGTGAACACGGCGTTGAGCAGGCTCTGCCCCGGGTACGCGAGCGAGCACGCGCCGCAGGCGCCGTCGTAGACGACCGGCCCCTGCACGGCGACCGCGCTGGACTGCCAGTTCACCGGGTTGCCGGCGGCGTTCTTCGTCGGGCTGGCGCCCTTCGTGAACGACGTCACCCAGTCGCCGTCGTCGACCATCGTGCCGAGCAGCGGGTCCTTCGTGATCGACGTCGCGGCGCCCTTCGTCGTCTCCTTGAGGTCGTTGCCGGCGGCCACCAGGTGGTTCGCGTCGAGCGGGTCGATGGCGTACGGCGCGCTGAACAGCGCCCCCGTCAGGCCCGGGTCGATGTCCTTCGTGTTCTTGCCGGCGTCGGTCGTGACGTAGAGCTTGTCCTGCACGTAGGAGCAGTAGAAGACGTTCGGGTCCGGCGTGACCTGCACCTCGAAGCCGTCGCCGCCGCAGACCGAGAAGTACTCCTTGTTCGGCGTGATCTTGACGGTGCCGTTGTCCTGGAGGCCCGCGACGATCGTGCCGTCCGGGCCCATCGCCGCGTGGTAGACGAGCGCCGTGCCGATGGTGTTCGCGTCGATCCAGCCGTCGTTGTCGAACCCGCCCGGCTCGGTGGTCGAGTCGTGCGAGTCCTGGTGCCAGAAGCCGCCGTCGTTGCCGGTGTAGAGGCGGATGCCGCCGGCGTCCTTCGTCGCGATCGCCCACGAGTGCTGGTCGGGGTGCGTGCTCAGGCCGTTGTACTCGGGCTGGCTGGTGTCCGGGCACGGGTAGCCGTTGGTGATGCCCTGCGTGTAGGTGACGAAGCCGCAGACGTCGGCGTAGCGCTGGATGACGTGCGCCTCGGCGGGGCCGGGGCCGTCGGCGTTCGCGACGACCTGGTAGACCTCCTCGAGCCCGAAGAACACGCGGCTCGGGTCGGTCGGGTCGACGCCGACCCAGTTGTTGTACCAGGACTGCACGCCCGGCCCGTAGCCGATCGCGGCGAGCGCCGCGACCGTGCTGTTCGGTGCCGCCAGGAGGCTCGCCTCGTTCGCCTTCAACGTCCACGTCGCACCGTCGTCGGCGCTGCGGTACAGGCCGTTCAGCGTCGTGGACGTGCCGACGAGCGGCACGTCACTGGTCGGGATCTGCTCGTTGGCGCCGTTGAGCTTGCCGGCGTCGCTGACCAGCGCCCACAGCACCGGCGCGTCGCCCTGCGAGTACGCCAGCGACGTGCGGCCGATCGGGTCGTCGGTCGCGGCCGGGTTGGTCAGGCCGGACGTGCCGGCGAGGTAGGCCCACGTCGTACCGCCGTCGGTGCTGCGGTACAGGCCGTTGCCCTCCGACGCCTTGCCGTCCAGGAGCTGGATCTTCCCGGCCGGGAAGCCGACCGCGGCCGTGATCTCGTTCGCGTTGTTCGGGTGCGTCACGACGGCGGTCACCCAGTTGCCGAACTTCAGCGGCGACGGCGCCGTGTGCGCGGCGTTGGTCGGCAGCATCGTGTCGGCGAACGCGTCGCTGCCCTTCGCCGCGTGGAACAACCCGTCGGTCGTCGCCACGAACACGCCGCTGTCGTCGACCGCGATCGACTGCACGCCGTAGCCGCGGACGTTCCGCGCCGGGCGCGAGAACGTCTTGCCGCCGTCGTGGCTGACGTAGACGCCGGTGCCGCCCGCGTCGCCGCTGGACGAGAAGAACGCCACGCCGCTGCCGACCCACACGTCGCTCGGGTTGTCGGCGTCGACGGCCACCGCGCCGATCGCCGCCCGGCCCAGGTACTTGTCGGTCACCGGCGTGCTGTGCGCGCCGCCGTCGGTGCTCTTGAACAGGCCGCCGAGCGTGCCGTAGTACACCGTGTTGCCGGTCGGGTCGCTCGGGTCCACCGCGAGCGCGGTGCCGTTGCCGGTGGAGCGGCCGTAGCGGGCGCCGTAGCCGGAGTAGTCCTCCGGCGCGACGATGCCCTTCGGCCCCGCCTCGCGCCACGTCGCCGGCCGCATCGGCAGCGCCTTGGCGGCGTTGGCGAAGCCGAGGTTGAACTCGAACGTGTTCCGCCGCCCCGTCGCGGTCGCGCCCACCAGCGACTGCGGGCGCGCCTCCGGCAGCTCCGCGCGCGGCCGCACCGGCGTGCCGGTGACCTTCGGGGCCGCGGTGGTCGTGGTGGCCGTCGCGGTGCCCGCGGCGGCAAGGAGAGCGAGCCCGGCCGCGGCCGTGGCGGCGGCCAGGCGGCGGCGGGCGGCGGGGCTGAGCGTGGGGGTCATGCCCTCACGATACGGCGCGTCCTCGCGTAGACTGGGCGGGTACGACCCCACCAGGGGGTGAATGGTCTCGACTTCGGACGAGGAGGCAGGGGAAGCGGGCCGAGGAAGGCGACGATGATCTCGTTAACCACGAAACGTCGCACAAGAAACAAGCGCCGATAACTACGCGCTCGCTGCCTAGTAGTAGGTAGCCGTCAGCCCCGGAGTGCCTCCGGCCGGGATGCTGGCGTCGCCAGGAGGCTCACCGAACCTCCCGGTCACGGGGAGGCCTAGGGACATCAAACAGTGGCTGGGCCCGGCACCGGCTCGCGTGCGTGACCGGTGGGGCCGAGAAAACCACAGCACGCTGCGCCCGGAGAAGCCCTGACTGTTCGCCGAAGGACGCGGGTTCGATTCCCGCCACCTCCACCATGACGGGCTTACTCGAACCGGGAGACGGAAGGCTCCCGGCGAGGAGTAGGTCCACCTCGGACCAGGTGTCAAAGGCAGGGGCAGTCTCCACAAGGAGGCTGCCCCTGTTGCTGTCTTCGGGACAGACACGCGGGCCAGCTCGGCTGGGCTCAGATCGCTGCTACAGCGCCCGTAGGCCCTCAGCCGAGCCTCGGTGGCAGCGTGGCGCTCTTGCGCCGCCAGGAGGCCTCTGAACGGCTCGCGCTAACCACCTGTCGCGCCCGAGCCGGCGCTTCCGAAACAGGAACTGTTACGATATTAGGGAAAACTTGCCGGCGCACGTCGACTGAGCCAATATCAAGGTAGCGGATGTGGCTACGTCCAGTGTGTCACCTACGCAGAACTGAAGTCCCGGGACAAGGCTAATCTGGATATTGCTTGGCTGCGTGACGAGTCCCTCGAGGATCTCGACAACCTGCCGGCGCCGGAGGTCATCATCGCCCGCGAGATCGTCGAGGATCTCACGGCGGCGCTCACCGAGTTCGAGGCTGTCGCAACCGCACTGGAACGCGACGCGACAGCGTCCGGCGCTGAAACGTGACGGTCGGGGACTGATCAGGGTGAAGCAGGAAGTGTGACGTCTTAGGTTTTACAGTCGCGCCCATGGATCGAGATGCCAGCCGCGGTCGCACGGACGGGAAGTAACATGTGGCTTGACAGCCTCGGTCCAACTAGGTCAATGCTGAAAAGCGCCGCAGTGATTGACTGTGTGCGCTGTTCGTGGAGCCGACGTGGGGAGAGTGCGGATGCGCACGCACAAGATGAGGAGCAGTGCACTGGTAGTCGCGGCGGTCGCCGCCTTGATGGTGCCGGCGATGCCGGCGGTAGCCGATCAGCAGCTCAATCCCGTTTGTTATCTCGACTCGGACGCGCCAAGTAGGCCGACGTCGGCGCTGACCATGGACTTCAGGGCGAGCTTGACTTGCGCGACGTCCTACCCCGGCTACAGCGGCGCGATCCAAGCACGGGTACAGCGGCAGTTGCCGGATGGTACGTGGGAGGTCGTTGCGACCGCCGACCGCGATCCGAAGGACCCCAGCCAGACCAAGTTGCTGTACACCGGGTCGACCGCAGTGAGCATCAAGACCGGAGCTACTTGTGTCGCGGGCCCGCTGCGCACCTACACGATCGCGAACTTCAACGGATACCAATACTTCGACTACAACCCGGTGTTCGGCGGCGTCAGGTTGTGCGGCTAGCGTGCTTCTCTGCTAAGTCGGCGTGCTGGGCCGGGAGATCCGGCAGCAAACAAAGGGAACGAGGAGCAGAGTTAGGCGCTCCGTGGTCGGCCGTGGGTGTCGCGCATCTGGACTCCGGCACGCTGCAGTGTCCGGTGAACGGTGCGAGCCGGGACGCCCAGTTTGTTGCTGACCGCCGCGACGGAGAGCCCGCTCTCGTACAGGCTTGGCCTTGCGACTTGCTGTTGCGTCATGGGCTGGTGTCGTCGTGGCACGTTGTGCCGGTCGAGCAGCGCTAGGACCGAGGCTTTGCCGACGCCGTAGCGGCGTGCCAGTTCCAGGCTGCTGGCTCCGGCCTGGTAGTCCGCAAGCAAGGCGGCCACGGCTACCGGCGTCAGCCGCCGGCTGAGAGCGTGGGGCCGGGTGCCGGCCGACTTCGGCACTAGCGCTTCGTCCACGGTCGGCTGCCATTGCTCGGTCTCCAGGCGCTGCCAGGTAGTTGCCAGTTGCTCAAGGAGTTGGGGATGGTTGGAGTAGCGGCGGCTTAGCTCCACCACAGCCGATGCTCGTTGTCGCGCCGCGCGAAGTTCGCGGCCGATGCGGCGGTTTCTCCCTTTCGTACGGAGACGGCGCGCTCGTCGTAGGCGACTCTTCGTGCGTCGCCGGAACCGGCGTCCACGGTCCACGGGGAGGATTCGATGAAGCGCAGCCTCGGTCTCAAGAAGGAGACCCTCGTCGAGCTCGGCACCGCCGACCTGGCGAGCGTCGTCGGTGCCGGCGTCGGCGCCCCGACGTTGCCGGTCAACCAGTGCGCGCTGACGATCGGCTCCAACTGCAACGCCACCGACGCGTGCCAGAAGATCACGATCACGAGCTCGTGACCCAGGGCGCTCTCCGGGCCGCCCGCGCGGCTGGTCCGGAGGGTGCCGCGTCCGCTTGCCAGGAGGACCCGATGCCCCGCTCCCCGCGCTCGATTCTCGCCGCCGTCGCCGTCGTGGCCGCGCTCGGCACCGCGCCGGCGCACGCGGACACCCGCGGCTGTTCCGGCCCGCTCGACGGCCCCGCCTTCTGCACGTTCGAGCTCCAGCCCGGCGACACGCGCGTCGTGCTGCACATCGAGGTGCCGTACGGCGGTCCGCCCGTCTTCGCCCACGTCATCTGCTGCGCGCTGCTCGACCCGGTCACGGGGGAGCCGCTGCGCGACCCGCGGTCCGGCGGCCCGGTGTACTGGCCGACGAGCGAGGGGATCTGCGGGTCGAGCTGGGGCGTGTGCGAGGTGCCGATCAGCCCGCCGCCGGACGGCGTGCCGTACGACCACACGGTGACCTGCGAGGCGCGCGGCGAGCACCCGGACGACCCGATCCAGGGGACCTGGTCCTGCCTGCCGCGCTGACGGAGCGCGGCGTCAGCCGAGGCAGCCGGCGACCACCGTCTGGACGACGTAGCAGGGCGCGAACGTCAGCAGCGCGCAGGTGCGCGATACCGGTCCGGTGGTGCCGGCGACGACGCCGGTGAGCTCGTCGGGCGTCAGCTCGGTGAGGACCTCGCGCGTCAGGCGCAGCGCGCGGTTCACGCCTGCACCGGGACCGGGAGCGGGATCGACTGGTAGGTGCAACGCCCGGTCGGGACGTTGACGTAGGTCACGCCGTCCTCCTCGGAGAGCAGCACGCGCGACGGGCAGTCCGCCGAGGCCGACACGGTGGGCGGGATCGGCAGGCCCGGCGGGAGCGGGACCTCGACGATCGTGTACTGGCAGTACCCGCGGTTGATGGTGACGTAGAGGGTGTCGTCGCGGATCTCGAGGATCGGGCGGACGTAGCACTCGGCGTGAGCCGGCGCGAGCGGGACGGCGAGGGTCCCGGCGGCGAGGGCGGCGAGCAGCAGGCGGCGCATGAGGGGCTCCGTAGGGGTTCAGGGGACGTCAACGGTAGGAACGGGACGCGGGCGGAGCAAGTGGGCGTAGCGGCGGGCCAGCGCGAGCCAGCCGGCGAGCTCGACGCGGACCGGGTTCAACGGCGCCGGGACGGCCGGGCCGTAGAGCAACGGCGCGGGCACGGAGGCGGGCACCCAGGTGCCGGCGAGCCGGTCCCAGACGGTGAGGAACGGCCCGAGGTTCACCAGCGCACCGCCGCGGCCGTGGTGGTGCCGGTGCGCGCCGGGGGTCATGACGGCGGCGGCCAGCCAGCGCGGGAAGCGGACCGGCAACGACGTGTGCTCCATGACCTGCCACGCGTTGGAGAACGCCGCGCAGACGATGATGTACCGCAGCGGCAGGCCGAGCAGCGCGAGCAGCGGGTGGTGCAGCAGCCCGTGGAACGGCGCCCACGACTCGCGCAGACCGAGCGTGGCGTCGTAGGAGGGGCCGGAGTGGTGGGCCTGGTGGGCGGCCCAGCCGACGGCGGTGCGGTGGCCGATGACGTGGTAGACCCAGCCGGAGAGGTCCCAGCCGACGAACGCGACGACGGCGCAGAGCACGACGTGCCGCGACCAGAACGCCGCGAGCGCGGGCGGGGCACCGCGGCCGGCGAGTCCCCACAGCAGCCGCAGCAACGGCGTGTAGACCAGCCCGACGCCGAACGCGCCCACCGCCATGCCGGCGGCGCTGGCGGCCGACCGCAGCAGCGGGGCCCGATCCGGGCCGGGGCGCCGGGCGAGCCAGGCGACCTCGGCGGCGACGAACCCGACGGCGAGCGTGTACGGCACGCTCACGGCGAGCGCGTACGGCGTGACGAGGACCCGGCTCACGACGCCGAGGGCGGCGCGGGCGGGCCGGCGGCCTTGGCGCGCTGGTACTCGCGGGCCTGGAGCGCGAGCGCGACGAGGCCGGCGATGCCGATCCAGGTGCCGAAGCCGCGGGAGAGCAGCGGCGCCACCTCGAGGAAGCCGGCGACGGCCCAGCCGACGTAGGCACCGGTGGAGCCGCGCCCGGCGGCGCGGGCGAACGAGCGGCCCGCGACGACGGCGCCGACCCAGATGCCGACAGCGAGCAGCAGCGCCAGCAGCACGACCACGAGGAACCCGCCGTCGAGCGTGATCGACTCCGCGAGCGGCACGACCGCCCCCCTCCGTGTCGGGACGGTCAGCAGAAGGCGGTGTAGGTGTCGCAGCCGGTGACGGGGAGCGTCGGGTAGTAGCCGGTGGTCGTGACCCCGGCGAGCACCGAGGTCAGCTCGGCCGTGGAGAGCTCGGCCAGCGCCTCGCGGCGCAGCGTGAGGCGCTTCACTTCTTCAGGCAGTACACGACGGGGATGGTCGGGTACGCGCCCGACACGGGGCACTGGGCGTAGCTCGGCACGATCGACGTGTCGGCCTGCCCGCCGCCGACGAGCGCGAGCTCGTCCGGCGCCAGCTCGCCGAGTGTGTCCTTCTTGAGGGTGAGGGTGCGCATGCGGGGCTCCTTCAGCCGGTGACGGTCGCGGGGTCGCAGTAGGTGACGGGCCAGGTCGGCCAGACGCCGGTGGTGGGGAAGCCGGAGACGACGCCGGCGAGCTCGCCGGCGGTCAGCTCGGCGAGCGCCTCCCGGCGCAGCGCGAGGCGCTTCACTGCTTGGCGCAGACGACGACGGGGAGGGTCGGCGGGTACGGGATGGTGAACGGGCAGCGTTCCCACGTCGGCACGGCCGAGGTGTCCGGCTGGCCGCCGGCGACGAGGGCGAGCTCGCCGGTCGCGAGCTCGGTGAGGGTGTCCTTGCGAAGGGTCAGCCTGCGCATGAGGGGGCCTTTCGTAGGGGTCGAACGCTCCGTCAGGACGTGATGAGGCAGCCGTGGACCGGCAGCGTAGGGCACTTGCTGGTGTCGGGGAGCGGCCCGAGGAGGCAGTCGAGGGTGCTCTGCTGCGTCGGGTAGGCGCCGGCGACCTCGCGCAGCTCGTCGGCCGTCAGCTCGCCCAGGGTGTCCTTGCACAGCGTGAGCCGGCGCATGCGCGGCTCCTCTCCGTCGAAGGGGAACGGTGTCGGCCCCCTCTTCGCGCGCACGAGCGCCGACTCCTGCGCCGGTGAGCAGGGAGTCCCGCGCGCGCGGCGAACACGGTCTGCCGTGCCCCTCCTCACCGGTCCCTCAGCCGACGCGGCGCGCGCGGTCGTCGCCGACGTCGCCGCCGCCCTCCGCGACCCCGCCGTCCACGACGCCGACCCCGGCCTCGCCTCGTCCGACGTCGGGCGCGGCAGCGCCGGCGCGGCGCTGTTCTTCCACGAGCTCGCCCGCGCCGGCGGCGACGAGAACGACCAGGAGACGGCGTACGCGTTCCTCGACACGGCCCTCGCGGGCGCGGTCGAGGAGCGCCCGACCGCGCCGCTCTACAGCGGCACGACCGGCGTCGGCTACGCGCTGGCGCACCTCCAGGACCACGACGACGACACGAACGACGTGGACGAGCTGGCGCTGGCCGCGCTCGGCAGCGACGCGTGGCCGAGCCCGGACCTGATCCGCGGCGTCACCGGCGTCGGCGTCTACCTGCTCGAACGCCTCCCCGCACCGGTCGCGCGCAAGGGCCTGGACGCGGTCGTGGACCGGCTGACCCGGATGTCGGAGACCGACGGCGACGGGATCACCTGGTACGTCGACCCGCGCACGGTGCTGGAGGACCGCCGGCAGCTCTTCCCGGACGGCTACTACGACGTGGGCATGGCGCACGGCCAGGCCGGCATGGTGGCGTTGCTGGGGCTGATGGTCTCCGCCGGCGTCGAGACGGCCCGCCCGCTGCTGGAGGGCAGCACGGCGTGGCTGCTCGCCCGGCGGCTGCCGGAGGACGCCGGCCCGGGCCGGTACCCGCTCATGGTCGACAAGCGCCCCGCGCCGCCGCGCGGCGGCCGCCTGGCCTGGTGCTACGGCGACGCGGGCGTCGCGGTGGCGCTGCTGGCGGCGGGCCGCGCGCTCGGCGACGAGGCGATCGTCACCGAGGCCGTGGACCTGGCGGTGCTCAGCGCCGGCCGCGTGACCGACGCGGCCGTCGGCGACGCGCCCCTCTGCCACGGCTCCGCGGGGCTGCTGCACGTGTTCCACCGGCTCTGGCAGCAGACGGGCGACGAGCGGCTCGCCGACGCGGCCCGGCGGTGGTTCGAGGTGCTGATGACGCAACGCCGCCCGGGCGAGCCGGTGGCCGGCTTCGGCTCGGTGCGCCCCAAGGACGCGAACCCGGCGAGCCCCGCCGAGTACGAGCCGCTGGCCGGCTTCCTCGAGGGCGCGACCGGCATCGGCCTGGCGCTGCTGGCCGCGACGGAGGGGTCCGACACCGGCTGGGACGCGCTGCTCCTCACGAGCCCGGCAGAATCGCGCGCGTGACCCGTACCCGCGACACCTACGAGCACTCCGGCGCGTTCGTCCTCCGCACCCCGCTGCTGCCCGTCGGCACGCTCGACGACCTGGCCGCCGCGCCGGACGTCGCCACGCTGGCCGAGCGGCTGCGCGCGTTCGTCGCCGACCCCGCCGTCCGCGAGGCGATCTTCCTGGCGTCGCCGAGCCTGGACGAGCGGCTCGACCGCTGGCTCTCCGGCGAGGACACCGACGACGCCGAGGTGGTCCGCCCGCTGCTGTCGTACGTGACCCGCATGGCCGGGCGGGCGACGCCGTTCGGGCTGTTCGCCGGCTGCGCGGTCGGCGAGATCGGCCGCGAGACGCACCTCGCGATCGCGCCGCCGAAGGAGGCGACGCGGCACACCCGGCTCGACTTCGGCTTCCTCGCCAAGGTCGTCGCGGCGCTCGGTGCCGACCCTGCGGTGCAGCCGTTCCTCACGCTCGTCCCGAACTCCAGCCTCTACCGCGCGGGCGCGCGGCTGCGGATGGCCGAGGCGCGGGTGGACGAGCGGGGCGTGCGCTACCACCGGGTGACGTTCGAGGAGGACGCGGCGCTCACCGAGACGCTGGACCGCGCCCGTGGCGGCGCCCGGCTCGGCGACCTCGCGGCGGCCCTGGTCGAGGGCGACATCACCCGGGAGGAGGCCGAGGAGTACGTCGGCGAGATGGTGTCGGCGCAGCTCCTCGTCAGCGAGCTCGGGCCGGTCGTGACCGGCCCGGAGCCGGTGCCCGGCATGGTCGCGACGCTGTCGCGGCAGGAGGAGACGGCCGCCTACGCCGCCGCCCTCGACGCCGCCGACAAGACCCTCGCCGCGCTCGACGCCAACGGCGTCGGCAACCCGACGCGCGCGTACCGCGACCTCGCCGAGAGCCTGCGCTCGATCGACCCCGACCTGCGGATCGACCGGCTGTTCCAGGTCGACCTGGGCCGGCCCGGTGCCGGGCTGTCGCTCGGCGACGACGTGATGGACGAGCTGTACCGCGCCGTCGACCTGCTGCACCGCATCTCGCCGAAGGGCACCAACGAGGAGCTGACGAAGTTCCGCGAGGCGCTGACCGACCGGTACGAGCAGCGCGAGGTGCCGCTAGCGGAGGCGCTGGACGAGGAGATCGGCGTCGGCTACGGCCCGCCGCCGGCGCTGGCGGCCGAGGGCGCGCCGTTGCTCCAAGGCGTGCTCGGCGTGGGGCGCGCGGGCGGCGGGCAGCCGTTCACGAGCTACGACGCCCGGCTGCTGCGCATCCTCGCGACCGCGCTCGCCGACGGACGGCACGCGTACGAGCTGACGAACGACGACATCGAGGCGCTGACCAACGACGACCCGCTGGCGCTGCCCGACGCGCTGTCGGTGTCGGCGGTGGTGGCGCGGACCGACGACGGGCCGCGGGTGCTCATCGACGGCGTCGTGGGGCCGTCGGGCGCGCGCATCCTGGGGCGGTTCTGCCACCTGGACCCGGAGATCGAGGCGCTGGTGCGCCGGCACGTCGAGGCGGAGGAACGCGTCCGCCCGGACCTGGTCTTCGCGGAGGTCGTGCACCTGCCCGAGGGGCGGGTCGGCAACATCCTGGCGCGGCCGGTGCTGCGCGAGCACGAGATCCCGTTCCTCGCCGTCTCCGGCATCGGCGAGGAGGGGCGGCTGCCGATCGACGACCTCATGGTGTCGGTGGTGGGCGACCGGATCGTGCTGCGGTCGAAGCGCCTGGACCGCGAGGTCGTGCCGCGCATCACCAACGCGCACAACCACCACACCGGCGCGCTCGCCGTCTACCGGTTCCTCGGCGCGTTGCAGTACCAGGGCGTCGCCGGGTCGGTCGGCTGGTCGTGGGGGTCGCTGGCGAACGCGCCGTTCCTCCCGCGCGTCACGCACCGCCGGCTGGTGCTCGCGCCGGCCGTGTGGAACGTCGCGTACGACGAGCTGGGCGACGTCCGCAAGGCCAAGACGCCGGAGCAGCGCTACGCCGCGGTGCAGGCGTTGCGCGAGCGGCGCGGGCTGCCGCGCCGCCTCGTCGTCTCCGTCGGCGACAACGACCTGCCGGTCGACCTCGACGGCGCCGGCGGCTGCGAGTTGCTCGCGCACGAGGCGCGGCGCGGCGGGCTGAAGCTGGTCGAGCTGTTCCCGGCGCCGGAGGAGCTGCCGGTCACCTCGCCCGAGGGCGTGTACGCCCACGAGGTCGTGGTGCCGCTGGTGCGCAAGGCGCCGGTGGCGCCGCCGTTCCAGCGCGTGCGGCGCGAGGAGACGGGCGTCGAGGCGGTGTTCCCGCCGGGGTCGGAGTGGCTGACCGCGAAGATCTACACCGGCAAGGCGACCGGCGACGCGGTGCTGCGCGAGGCGGTGACGCCGCTGGTCGGGTCGGTGCTGCGCGACGGGCTGGCCGACGGCTGGTTCTTCATCCGCTACGCCGACCCGGAGCAGCACCTGCGGCTGCGCTTCCACGGCGACGCGCGGACGATCGCGGGCGAGGTGCTGCCGCGGCTGCGGGAGGCGGTCGCGCCGCTGCTCGACGACGGGCGGGTCTGGCGGGTCCAGCTCGACACGTACCGCCGCGAGGTCGCCAGGTACGGTGGGCCGCAGGGGGTGCTGGCGGCGGAGCGGGTCTTCCGCGCCGACAGCGAGGCGGTGCTCGCGGTGCTCGCCGCGGCGGAGGGCGACGAAGGGCTGGACGTGCGCTGGCGGATGGCGGTCTGCGGCGTCGACGGCATCCTCGCCGACGGCGGCCTGGACGTCGCCGCGCGCCGCGAGGCGGTCCGCCGCTGGCGCGACGGCCTGGTCACCGAGCACGGCGGCACCGGCGACAACGCCAAGCAGCAGGCCGGCAAGCTGTTCCGCAAGGAGCGGCAGAGCCTCGCCGCCCTGCTCGACGGGCAGCCGTCGGACCCGCGCACCGCGGCCGGGCTCGCGGCGCTGGCGCGGCGGTCCGAGGTCGCGCGGCCGCTGCTCGCCGGCATCCCGCAGGACATCCTCGGCAGCCACTGCCACATGCACGTCAACCGCCTGCTGCGCGCCGCGCAGCGCACCCAGGAGCTGGTCGTGTACGACCTGCTGGACCGGCTCTACGCCGCCCGCATCGGGCGCGCGAAGGCGTCCGGGTGACGGCGGAGCCGCGGGCGCCGCTGTTCCGCCCGGAGGCGGTCGAGCACCACGCGCGGGGCAGCACCGAACGCCGCACGCTCGACCTGGGCGAGCGCCGCGTCGCGTGGGGGTTCCGCGCGCTGCTCGTCGCGGTGGCGGCGATCCTCGTCGCCGGGTTCACGCTGCACGCGGACACCGAGACGAAGGGGCCGGTGACGGTCGCCGACGGCCGCGTCGGCGTCGTCCGGGTGCCGATCGGCGCGCTGCGCCGGCTGTCGACGGACGACCCGGTGACCGTCCACGTCGCGGGCACCGACGTCCGCGCGCGGATCACGCAGGTGGGCCGGCCGGAGGCGTCCGGCGACTCCGCCGTGGTGCCGCTCGCGGTGGTCCTCGACGCGCCGGTCGCGCCGGGCGCGACGGGCGACGCGACGGTGCGGCTCGGCCGGCACACGCTGGCGCAGCTCCTCCTGGGCCGGTCGCGATGACGCGGCGGGTGAGATTTCGCTCGCAGGTGGAGATCGCCGACTGCGGCGCGGCCAGCCTGGCGATGGTCCTCGACCTGCACGGCAAGGCGGTGCCGTTCGACGAGGTTCGCACCGTCACCGGCACCGGCCGCGACGGCACCGACGCGCTGACGCTCGTCGAGGCCGCCAAGTACTACGGCATGAACGCCCGCGGCGTGAAGACCGAGGTCGAGGACCTCGAGGCGCTGCCGACCGGCGCGATGCTGTTCTGGGACCTCAGCCACTTCGTGGTGCTGGACAAGGTCGGCCGCCGCGGCATCGACATCGTCGACCCGGCCCTGGGCCGGCGGTTCGTGCGCTGGGAGGAGGTGCGGCGCTCGTACGCGGGCGTCGCGCTGCTCATGGAGCCGGGCCCGGACTTCGTCCGCGGCGGCCGGCGCAAGCACGGCATCTGGCGGCACGTCCGCCCGCTGCTCGAGCAGCACGCCACGCTGCGGCGTTCGGTCACGACGTCGCTGCTCATCCGGGTCCTCGCGCTCGGCCTCCCGCTGCTCACCGCCGCGCTGGTCGACCGGGTCGTGCCGACCGGCGACCGCGGTCTGCTCACCGTCATCGGGCTCTCGCTCGCGGTCGCGGTGGCGTTCCACTTCCTCACGTCGTGGCTGCGCGGCCTGCTGCTGCTGGACCTGCGCACCCGCGTCGACCTGCGCACCACGCTCGGCTTCCTCGACCACCTCGTGTCGCTGCCGTACACGTTCCACCTGAACCGCTCGTCCGGCGACCTGATGATGCGGCTGCGCAGCAACTCCGTCGTCCGTGAGCTGCTCACGACGACGACGCTGTCGGCGCTGCTCGACGGCGCGTTCGCGACGTTGTACCTGGTGCTGCTCATCGGGCTGTCGCTGCCGCTCGGGCTGCTCGTGCTGGGGCTGGGGACGTTGCAGGTGGTCGTGCTGCTGCTGTCGCGGCGCGCGACGCAGCGCCTCGCCAGCGAGGGGCTGCGCGCGGAGGCGCGGTCGCAGGGGTACGCGTTCCAGCTCCTCGCCGGCATCGGCACGCTGAAGTCGTCCGGCACCGAGCAGCACGCGGTGGACGAGTTCTCCCGGCTGTTCACCGACGAGCTGTCGGTGTCGCTGCGCCGCGGCCGGCTCAGCGCGTTCGTCGACTCGATGACCGGCGCGCTGTCGGTCGGCTCGCCGCTCATCGTGCTCACCGTCGCCGGCGTCGAGGTGCTCAACGGCGCCGTCTCCCTCGGCACCGCGCTCGCCGTCAACGCGCTCGCCGTCGGCTTCCTCGGCCCGCTCGCGACGCTGGTCACCACCGGCCTGTCGGTGCAGGTGCTGACGAGCTACGTGGAGCGGCTCAACGACGTGTTCGACACGCCGCGCGAGCAGGAGGGCGAGGACGTCCGCCCGGCGCCGGCGCTGAGCGGGCGGATCCGCGCGGAGGACCTGTCGTTCCGGTACG
Organism: Mycobacteriales bacterium; assembly: GCA_035714365.1. Taxonomy (GTDB): domain Bacteria; phylum Actinomycetota; class Actinomycetes; order BP-191; family BP-191; genus BP-191. The sequence goes on from DASTMB010000064.1 coordinate 108,411, forward strand.
CGCCGCTGTCGCCGGTCGTGGTCGACGGCGTCTCGCTCGCGGTCGAGCCGGGGCAGACCATCGCGCTGGTGGGGCGCTCCGGCTCCGGCAAGACGACGCTCGGGCACCTGCTGCTCGGGCTGTACCGGCCGAGCGGCGGGCGGGTCCTGCACGACGACATCGACCTGGCCGAGCTGGACGCGAAGACGGTGCGCACGCAGTTCGGCGTCGTGACGCAGGACCCGTACCTGTTCGCGACGTCGCTGCGCGACAACATCGCGTTCGGCGACCCCGGCATGTCGCTGGACCAGGTGCGCGAGGCGGCGCGGGTCGCCTGCGTGGACGACGACATCATGGCGATGCCGTTGAAGTACGACACCGTCCTCTCCGACGCGGGCGCCTCGCTGTCCGGCGGCCAGCGGCAACGGGTCGCGCTGGCCCGCGCGCTCGCCTCGCGGCCGCGGGTGCTGCTGCTGGACGAGGCGACCAGCCACCTCGACGCCGTCACCGAGTCGGCCGTGCACGCGAACCTCGCCGACATCGGCTGCACCACCGTCGTCGTCGCGCACCGCCTGTCGACCGTCGTCAACGCCGACCTGATCCTCGTCGTGGACCGCGGCAAGGTGGTCGAGCAGGGCACGCACGCGCAGCTCCTGCGCCGCAAGGGCGCGTACCACGAGCTGGTGAACAGCCAGCTCGAGAGCGACGCGCCGGTGCGCCGCGCGGCGGCGCCGCGCCAGGCCGCCGCGCCGCGCAAGGCGGCCCCGCGCAAGGCCCCGGCAAAGACCGAGGGCGCCGGCTCGACGAGCCGACGCCCCCGGAAGGCGAGCAGTTCCTAGCAGGTGGCGGCGGAGCCCGGGAGGGGCCCGACGGCGATGCAGGCGAGCTGCAACGTCGTCACGCACCGGAGCCGGCTCGCGCACTCCAGCGCGGTGCCGCACTCGTACGTGCACGACGTGCCGGACGCGCCGTTGACCGACACCAGCTCACCGACGGTGAGCTCGGCGAGCGTCTCCTTCCGCAACCGCAGCGCGCGCATCAGCAGCGCACCGTGACGCACTGGAGGCCGGTCAGGCACTCCTGGAAGTCGCTCTGCGGCTGGCAGAGCGTGAGACACGAGTTGTTGGTGACGGCCTGGCCGCCGACGACGCCGGCGAGGTCAGCGGTGCTGAGCTCGGTGAGCGTCTCCTTGCTGAGCTTGAGCGAACGCACGAGGGGTGTCCTTTCGAGGGAGGTGGAGGAGGGTTCGGCGAAACCCTGCCCTGCTGCGCCGGGCCCACACAGCGACCGGCTGCGTTCTCGGCCGCCTGCGGGCAATACCAGCCCGCAGGCGGCCTGCGGCCTTGCCGGACCGCTGCGTGGATCCCGGCTCGCGACGGGCCGGGTTCCGCCGAGCCCTCCTAGCAGGTGACGAACGACCCGGCGGTCGTGCCGGTGAGGCACTGCTGCGGCAGCGTCGGGGGTGCGACGCAGCTCTTCGCGGCACCGGCGGTGTCGCACGCGATGTTGCACGAGGCGCCGGAGGCGCCGACGACGGAGAGCAGCTCGCCGCTGGTGAGCTCGGCGAGCGTCTCCTTGCGCAGCCGTAGGGAGCGCATCGCGCGCCTACGGGCAGAGCAGGGTGTTGGTGGTGACGCAACGGAGCCCGGTGAGGCACTCCATGAAGTCACTCTGCGGGCAGGCCGGGGCGCACGAGGCGCCGGAGGCGCCGCCGACCACGCCGGCGAGGTCGCCGGTGGTGAGCTCGGTGAGCGTCTCCTTGCTGAGCTTGAGCGAACGCACGAGGTGTTCCCTTCGAGGGGTCACGGACAGGGGCGGAGCGTCTGGATGCAGGTGAACTGCTGGGTCGGGATGCAGTCCCCGGTCCCGCAGGTGCCGGTTGTGATGCCGCCGACGACCTCCGCGAGGTCGTCGGCCGACAGCTCGGGCAGCGTCTCCTTCTTGAGGCGGAGCGAACGCATCAGGGGGCCTTTCGCGGGGGAGGGGGTGTCAGCAGCCCTTGATCGTCTGGAGGCAGTCCAGCGTCTGGATGCACTGCTGGATGCCGCTGACGCAGTAAGGGCAGGACGTGCCGGAGATGCCGCCGAGGACCTGGTTCAGGTCTTCGTTCGACAGCTCGGCCAGGGTCTCCTTGCGGAGCTTCAGCGAACGCACGGGGGAGTCCTCTCGGTAGGGCGGTGCGGAGGGGCTAGTAGCAGAGGGTCAGGACGGTGAAGCACTGGGCGAAGTCGCTGCCGCAGGTGTCGGTGCAGATCTTCGTGATGGCGGCGGCGCCGGCGATCGCGCCCAGCTCGGCGGCGGTCAGCTCCGCCAGCGTCTCCTTCTTCAGGGTGAGCGTGCGCATGCGGGGGTCCTCTCGAGGGGTGGGTGGAGCGGTCCTGGCAGGATCGCGAACGCGGACATACCCGGTCAAGCAACGCGAGAGGGGCGGGCGTGGTGGACGCGGTCGTGGCACGCGAGCTGTGGACGCTGTTCGAGCCGGTGCACGCGGTGACGTACTTCACGCCGGAGGCGGTCGCGGCGTACGAGGAGGCGGGGCTGCGCGGGTACTGGCGCGGCTACTTCGCCGGCCGCGCCGCCGCCCTCGGCCCGGTCGGGCCGGAGCCGGTGGTGGCGGCGTTCTTCGGGTTCGCGCCGGCGATGGTGGCGCGGGCGTTCCCCGACGTCTGGACCCGCGCGGCCCCCGATGCCGTGCTGGACGCGCGGCTGCGCGGTGCGGTGGCGGCGTTGCGGCGGCTGGCCGGCGGCGCCGACGTCACCGAGGCCGCCGACCTGCTGCACGCGGCCGCGTCCTCCGTCGACCTGGCGGGCCGGGTGCTCGGCGCGGCGCACGCGGCGTTGCCGGTGCCCGACGACGCGTTCGGGCGGCTGTGGCGCGCGGCGACCGTCCTGCGGGAGCACCGCGGCGACGGGCACGTCGCCGCGCTCGTCGCGGCCGACGTCGACGGGCCGGAGTCGCTGGTGTGGCGGGCCGGGCTGGACCTGGCGCGGGAGGCGTTGCAGCCCTACCGCGGCTGGACCGACGAGGAGTGGGACGCGGCGGTCGACCGGCTGCGCTCGCGCGGCTGGCTGGACGCGTCCGGGCGGGTCACGGACGCGGGGCGGGAGGCGCAGCGCGCGGTGGAGGCGGCGACCGACGCGGCCGCCGCACGGCCGTGGCGGGCGCTGGGGGAGGAGCGGGTCGCGCGGCTGCGCGCGGCGCTCGCGCCGGTGTCCGCGGCGGCGTACGCCGTGCTGCCGCCGGTGACCCCGCTCGGCCTGCCGCCACGCCGTTGACGATCGCCCCTTGCCTGGGAGCGGGGCGGTCTGTACCGTTCGCGGTGGTTGCCCATCCATTTCCACGCACGTTCTCGAACGCCCGCGGAGCTGGTCGCGGGCGTTTCTCGTATCCGGCACAGGGCCGGGGACCGGGACGCGGCAGCGGGGCAACGGCAGGTCCGCACGTTGCGGACCCGCATGTCCCAGGAGGACTTCAGCATGACGCAGGGCACCGTGAAGTGGTTCAACGCCGAGAAGGGCTTCGGTTTCATCGCGCAGGACGGCGGGGGCGCCGACGTCTTCGTGCACTTCTCGGCCATCCAGGCCGACGGGTACCGCTCGCTCGACGAGAACCAGCGCGTCGAGTTCGACATCACGCAGGGCCAGAAGGGCCCGCAGGCGGAGAACGTCCGCCCCATCTAGCTCCACTTCGCGCTCGCGGGCTCCGTCGCTTCACGCGACGGGGCCCGCGGCGGTTTCCGGGCCGCTACGCCCGCATCGAGAACAGCTCGAGCGTCCGGCCGTAGTACCGGTCCGTCGGCCCCTCGTACGTCATCCCGAGCCGCCGCGCGACCGCGAGCGACGCGGCGTTCTCCGCGACGATGACGGCGTAGACCGTGTCCAGCCCGACCGTCTCGAACCCGTACCCGATCGCCCCGCGCGCGCCCTCCGTGGCGTAGCCGTGGCCCCAGAACGCCCGGCCGAGGTGCCAGCCGACCTCGACCTCCTCGGCGTCCGGCAGCGGCTTGAGCAGCGTCATGCCGAGCAGCGTCCCGTCGCGCGTCTCCAGCGCCCACACGCCCATGCCACGGTCGCGGGTGGCGGCGTTGCGCTCCAGCCAGCCCTCGATCCGCGCGCGCATCGCCTCGACGCTCTCGACCGGCTGCGGCACGCTGCCGAGATACCGCACGACCTCCGGGTCGCGGTAGATCTCGAACGCCGCCTCCGCGTCGCCGGTGGTCCACTCCCGCGCACGCAGGCGTTCGGTCTCGAAGACGCTCAGTCCGCCACCTCCACCATCGCGCCGACCGCGGGACACGGCTGCTCCTCCACCGGCTTCGGCTGCGGCCGGCTGGACACCACGAGCCCGACGCCGGCGAGGATCAGCGCGCTGGCGACCAGCGCGCGCGGCGTCAGGCGCTCGCTGAGGAACAACGCGCCGAGCAGCACCGCCACCGCCGGGTTGACGTAGGCGTAGGTCGTCACGAGCGACAGGCGCGCGTTGCGCAGCAGCCACACGTACGCCGTGAACGCGAGCATCGAGCCGAACACCACGAGGTACGCGTACGCGACCCACGCCGACCAGCCCACGGTGCCGAGCCGCAGGTCGCCCGCCTCGCCGCGCGCCAGCGCGACGAGCGTCATCGCGGCGCCGCCGCAGAGCATCTCCATGCCGGTCATGACGAGCGGCCGGCGCGGCACCGGCGCCGAGTGCGCGTAGTACGAGCCCGCCGACCACGACAGCGTCGCGCAGGCGAGCATCAGCATCCCGCCGGGCGGGAAGTGCCCGGCACCGGCCGGGTTGCCGAGCACGAACGCCCCCGCGAAGCCGATCGCCAGCCCCACCACGCCGCGCCGGCGCAGCCGCTCCCCGCCGAGCAGCAGCCCGAACAACGCCGTCCACACCGGCACCAGCGCCACGATCACCGCCGCGATGCCGGACGGGACGCTGCGCTCGGCGAGGGTCACCAGGCCGTTGCCGCCGAGCAGCAACGTCGTGCCGACGACCGCGCAGGCGAGCCACTGGCGGCGGCCGAGCGGGTCCGGCTCGCCGTCCGGGTGCGGGCGGCGCACGGTGACCGCGAACATGAGCAGCCCGGCGAGGAAGAACCGCGTCCCGCCCATGAGCAACGGCGGCAGCCCCCGCTGGCCGGTGTCCGCGCCGATCGCGTAGCGGATCGCGAGGTAGGTGGAGCCCCACACGACGTAGACGGTGACCAGCGCGGCCCACACGCGGTACCGGCTCGCCATGACCTCACCCTACGTCGGCCTTCGCGCGGGTTCCGGACGTCGCGATGGCGTTGGCAGGAACCCCGCGCAGGACGGCAGCCGGCGCCGCCGGACGGCCGGCAGGCAGGGCTCGTGGGTGGTCGCGGCGAATCCTCAGCCGTTGCGCAGCCGGCCGCCACGCCGCTGCGCTCGGGGAGGGACGTTCGCGGCACCGTTCGGTGCCTGCCGGGGGGATCCGCGCGCGCGTACGCGTCGCTTCCAGCACAGGGACGCGTGGACCGTCCGCGCGTCCACCCAGAAGGGGGGACACCCATCATGCAGTGGCGCAACGCACGACACCGCCTCGCGCGGGCGCTCGCGGTCGTCGCCGTCGTCGTCGGCCTCACGCCGGTCGCGACGGGGACCGCGGCGGCCGCGACGCGGAACTTCACCGACATCGGCGTCACGCGCAACGGCCAGGGCTACGCGCTGATCTCCGAGAACGGCGAGGTCTACGCGTTCGGCACGGTCCAGTACCGCGGCAACCCGCTCGGGTTCACCGGCAAGATGGTCGGCATCTCGGTGACCGACGACGGGCTCGGCTACGTCGCGATCTCCTCGGCCGGCCAGGTGTACGCGTTCGGCACCGCCGTCTACCGCGGCAACCCGACCGGCTTCACCGGCCAGATCGTCGACGTGTCGGTCACCTCCGACGGCCTCGGCTACGTCGCGATCTCCAGCGCCGGGCAGGTGTACGCGTTCGGCAGCGTCGTCTACCGCGGCAACCCCGTCGGCTTCGGCGGCACCATCTCCAGCATCTCCACC
>DASTMB010000065.1 GCA_035714365.1 Mycobacteriales bacterium
TCGTCGCCGGCATCGCGCTGATCGGCCTGGCCGGCGCGCTCTACATCGGCGCGCACTACGGCGCCGGGCCGCGCGACGGGCTGATGGTCGCGCTGCACGTGCGCGGCGGCTGGTCCATCGGCACCGCGCGCACCGTGGTCGAGGCGAGCGCGCTGGTCGTCGGCATCCTGCTCGGCGGCCCGGTCGGCGTCGGCACCGCGCTCTACACCGTCGGCATCGGTCCGGCGACGCAGGTGTCGTTCCGGCTGCTGCGCCTCACCCCCGCCCGTCCGACGACGACCGAGCCGGTGTGACGCTCGGATCAGGGGAGCGGGCAACGCGATCACGCGCGCGGGCGGTCACGGCATCGGCCACCTTGCCCAGCGCGGCGACGGCCGTCGGCCGGATCGCGTCCGCGAACGCCACCGTGTCCTCGGTCGAGTGGGTCTCGCTGTACCGGCTGACGCGCCGCGCGAAGTACAGGAACTGGATCGTCCAGTACGCGCCGAGCACGGCAGCGGCTACGCCGTTGTTGAGGTCTGCCATGGCAACCGCCTCGTCTGAAGAAGCCTCGCCATGAAAAAAGGCTCATCCGCTTTCGCGGGCGAGCCTCTGCGAGGCCCAACGACGCATCGGCGATTGGGTAACGGGTTACCCGCGAAGTCCGTGAAGGGCTAGCAGTCCGCACGGGAACGCCGCCCGTCGAGGTGGCCGGACAGGCCGTACGCGGAGTTCACCAGCGCCACGTGCGAGAACGCCTGAGGCACGTTGCCGAGCTGCCGTCCCGCCACCGGGTCGTACTCCTCGCTCAGCAGCCCCAGGTCGTTGCGCAGCGTCAGCAGCCGCTCGAACAGCGCCACCGCCTCGTCTTGCCGCCCCAGCAGCGCGAGGTTGTCGACCAGCCAGAACGAGCAGGCGAGGAACGGCGCGTCACCGGGCGGCAGCCCGTCGACGTCCGGGGTGTCGTCGCGGTAACGCCGCACCAGCCCGTCGTGGCAGAGGTCGTCGCGGACCGCGTCGACGGTCGCCGCGACGCGCGGGTCGCCGGCGGGGAGGAAGCCGACGAGCGGGATCATCAGCAACGACGCGTCGACCTCGGTGGCGCCGTAGTACTGGACGAACGAGCCGCGCTCCTCCGACCAGCCGCGGGCGCAGACCTCCGCGTGGATCTCGTCGCGGATGGCGCGCCACTCGTCCACGGGACCGGGCTGCCCGAACTGCTCGACCGCCCGCACCGCCCGGTCGAACGCGACCCAGGCCATGACCTTCGAGTGGGTGAAGTGCCGGCGCGGGCCGCGCACCTCCCAGATCCCCTCGTCCGGCTCGCGCCAGGCACCGGCGAGCCAGCCGAGCAGCGCGACCTGGAAGTCCCACGTCGGGCCGCTGCCGGTGATGCCGGCGCGCCGCGCCTGGTGCAGCGCGTCCATGACCTCGCCGTAGACGTCGAGCTGGAACTGGCCGACGGCGGCGTTGCCGACGCGGACCGGGCGCGAGCCGAGGAAGCCGGGCAGCCAGTCGACCTCCGACTCGGGGAGGCGGCGTTCGCCGGCGGGGCCGTAGATGACCTGAAGGTCGCCGGGCGCGCCGGCGACGGCGCGCAGCAGCCAGTCCAGCCACGCCGACGCCTCGTCGGTGTAGCCGGCGACCATCAACGACTGCAGCGTGAACGTCGCGTCCCGCAGCCAGCAGTACCGGTAGTCCCAGTTGCGGACGCCGCCGACGCTCTCCGGCAGCGAGGTCGTGGCGGCGGCGACGATGCCGCCGGTCGGCTGGTACGTCAGCGCCTTCAACGTCAGCAGCGAACGGTGCACCTCGGCATGCCAGCGGCCGCCGTAGGAGGAGCGTTGGGACCACTCGGTCCAGTACGCGACCGTCTCGTCCAGCGCGGTGAACGGGTCGATCGGCGTCGGCGGCTCGCGGTGCGAGTGGTCCCACAGCAGCGCGAACGGCACCCGCTCGCCGGCCGCGACGTCGACCTCGCCGACGGTCGTCAGGTACTCGCCGCGGGTGTCGACCTGCGTGTGCAGGTACAGCGCGTCCGGCCCGGCGACGAACGACAGCACCCCGTCGTCGCCGCGGCGCACCCACGGCACGGTGCGGCCGTAGTCGAAGCGGACGACCAGCTCGGTGCGCATCCGCACGGTGCCGCGCAGCCCCTCGACGATGCGGACGACGTCGGCGTGCTGCTGGCGGATCGGCATGAAGTCGGTGACGCGGACGGCGCCGGTCGCGGTCTCCCACTCGGTCTCCAGCACCAGCGTGTGCTCGCGGTACGCGCGCCGGGAGGCCGTCACGGCGCCGGCGGGCGCGAGCAGCCACCGGCCGTGCGACTCGTCGCCGAGCAGCCGCGCGAAGCAGGCGCCGGAGTCGAACCGCGGCAGGCAGAGCCAGTCGATCGAGCCGTCCCGGCCGACCAAGGCGGCCGTCATCGTGTCGCCGATGACGCCGTAGTCCTCGATGCGGCGTTCGGTCACCACACCGGGCCGGTGTACTTCTCGCCCGGCCCGCGGCCCGGCTCGTCCGGGTACTCCGACGCCTCGCGGAACGCGAGCTGCAACGACCGCAGCCCGTCCTTGACCGGGGCGGCGTGGAACGACAGGTACGGCCCGGCGCCGTCGACCAGGCCGGCGAGCGCCTCGATGAGCCGGCGCGCCTCGTCCAGGTCGCGCAGGTGCTCGCCGTCCTCGGCCAGCCCGAGCTTCACGGCGGCGGCGGACATCAGGTTGACCGCGCACGCGGTGACGACCTCGATGGCGGGCACCTCGGCGATGTCGCGGGTCAGCCCGGCGAGCGCCTCGCCGGGGGAGTCGGGCACACCGCCCGGGACCTCCTCCGCCGCCGCCACGGGTGCTACTCTGTCACGTCGGCCGGTGTGCCTCGGCAACGAGGCGCGCTCGCAAGCGGGAGCCCCGCTCCCCACCCGTCCGCCGCCGAGGCGGCCGGGTCCCGGTCACGGACCCGCGGCAACGCCGGGTCCAGCGGCGCCGCCCTCCGGGGCGGTCGCCCGACGCGCTGCCCGCGACGCGGGCGGCGCCGACGGCACGCCGCCGTACCGACACAGGGGCCCCGCGCGCACGTCGCCCGCGGGGCCTTTTCCGTGGGCGGGGCGGCCGGCAGCCAGCGCAGGTCCACCGAGGAGGCCCCATCAGCGTCGAACCACGGATCAACGACCGGATCCGCATTCCCGAAGTCCGTCTCGTCGGCGCGGAGGGCGAGCAGATCGGCATCGTGCCGATCGGCGAGGCCATGCGCATGGCCCAGGAGCAGGACCTCGACCTCGTCGAGGTCGCGCCGATGGCCAGGCCGCCGGTCTGCAAGATCATGGACTACGGGAAGTTCAAGTACGAAGAGGCGCTGCGGGCCAAGGAGGCTCGCAAGAAGCAGTCGCTCACGATCATCAAGGAGATCAAGCTCCGGCCGAAGATCGACCCGCACGACTACGGCACCAAGAAGGGCCACGTCGAGCGGTTCCTCAAGGCCGGGGACAAGGTCAAGGTCACGATCATGTTCCGCGGTCGCGAGCAGTCGCGACCGGAGCTCGGCTACCGCCTGCTCCAGCGGCTGGCGGACGACGTCACCGACCTCGGTCTGGTCGAGTCGGCGCCGAAGCAGGACGGCCGAAACATGATCATGGTCCTGGCCCCGCACAAGAAGCGCATGCCCGTGGCGGCCGAGCAGGCCGCGGCGGGCGAACCGGACCCCGCGGGCGACCAAGCCCCCGGGGCCTGACACGGAGAACGGACTCTCATGCCCAAGCAGAAGACGCACAGCGGCGCCTCGAAGCGCTTCAAGATCACCGGCTCCGGCAAGGTGCTGTTCCAGCGCGCCGGCAAGCGCCACCTCCTGGAGCGCAAGCCGAGCACGCTGACCCGCCGCCTCACCGGCACCACCGAGCTGTCGAAGCCGGACGCGAAGACCGCCCGCAAGCTCCTCGGCAAGTAGCCGTCCTCCGTACCCGAGACGAAAGGCACCATCCGTGGCACGCGTGAAGCGGGCGGTCAACGCCCACAAGAAGCGCCGCGTCGTACTCGAGCGCGCCAGCGGCTACCGCGGCCAGCGTTCGCGGCTGTACCGCAAGGCCAAGGAGCAGATGCTCCACTCGATGCAGTACGCCTACCGCGACCGCAAGAAGCGCAAGGGCGACTTCCGGCAGCTGTGGATCCAGCGGATCAACGCCGCCGCCCGGCTCAACGGCATGACGTACAACCGGTTCATCCAGGGCCTCAAGGCCGCGGGCGTCGAGGTGGACCGCAAGGTCCTCGCCGACCTCGCGGTGACCGACGAGGCGGCGTTCGCGCAGCTCGTCGAGGTGGCCCGCGCGGCCCTGCCCGCGAGCACGCCCGCGGCATAGTGCCCCTTCCGGCAACGCTCGCCCTGCTGCGCGGCGCCCAGGTGGCGACCGGCGGCGTTCTCGCCGGGCCCGATAGCGCTGCTATCGGCCCCGCCTCGGCCTTGCCGCTCATCCACCTGGACACCGCTCGCGACGGCCGACGTTGCCGGAAGGGGCACTAGGCCATCGCCATCGTCCTCGAGACGGCGCGCAACCCGAGAGTGTCGGGGGCGCGCCGTCTCGCGCGTCGGGCCGCCCGCCGCGAGGAGGGCCGGTTCCTGGTCGAGGGGCCGGCCGGGGTCGCCGAGGCGCTGGCCGACCCGCGCGGCCTGGTCGAGCTGTTCGCGACGCCGGAGGCGGCCGACCGCCACGCCGACCTGGTGGCGCGGGCCGCGCGGGTGACGCTCGTCGCGCCCAAGGTCATGGACGCGCTCGCGTCGACCGTGTCGCCGCAGGGCCTGGTCGGCGTCGCCGAGACCCGCGACGTCCCGCTGAGCGACGTGCTGGCGGCGCGGCCGCGGCTGGTCGCTGTCCTCGCGCACGCCCGCGACCCCGGCAACGCCGGCACCATCCTGCGCACCGCGGACGCGGCGGGCGCGGACGCCGTGGTGTTCCCGGACGACTCGGTCGACCCGTACAACCCGAAGTGCGTGCGCTCGTCGGCGGGCAGCGTGTTCCACGTGCCGTTCGTCGAGGGCGGGGCCGTTGCCGACGTCGTCGCGGCGCTGCGCGCGGGCGGGCTGCGGGTGCTCGCCACCACCGCCGGCGCCGGCACCTCGCTGGACGACGCGGACCTGTCCGGGCCGACCGCGTGGCTGTTCGGCAACGAGGCGTGGGGGCTGGCGCCCGAGGACGTCGCGCTCGCCGACGAGCGGGTCCGGGTGCCGATCTACGGCCGCGCCGAGAGCCTCAACCTGGCCACCGCCGCCGCGCTCTGCCTCTACGCCTCCGCGCGCGCCCACCGCGGCTGACCGCCCGGCGACGCGCCCGGGGGGACCGTGCTGGCACCGCACCGCCCCGCTTCCGTACGCTGACCGCGTGAGCGACGCAGGCGAGGCCTACGACGAGCTGCCCGACGGGCTGGTCGTCGCCGACGACCAGGGCAGCGTCGTCGTCCTCAACGCCGCCGCCGCCCGGCTGCTCGGCCGCGCCGCCGACGAGGCGATCGGCCGCGACTACCGCCAGGTCGTGCCGCTCATCGACGCCGGCGGCCGCGACTGGTGGGCCTGCACGGACCCGTACGGCGGCCTGCGCTCCCGCACCGGCCAGCCGGAGCGCCAGCTCACGCTGCTCGGCCCGGGTCGCGAGCCGGTGCGCGACCTGCTCGTGACGGCCCGCTACGTCCGCGACGAGCGCGGCACCGTACGGCGCGTCGTCATCGGCCTGCGCGACGCCGCCGCCCGCGACCGGCTCGAACGCAACCGCGCCGACCTGATCTCCACCGTCGCGCACGAGCTCCGTTCGCCGCTGACGTCGGTGAAGGGGTTCACGGCGACGCTGCTCGCGAAGTGGGACCGGTTCAACGACGAGCAGAAGAAGGTCATGCTCGAGACGGTCAACGCCGACGCCGACCGGGTGACCCGGCTGCTCGCCGACCTGCTCGACGTGTCGCGCATCGACGCCGGCCGGCTGGAGCTGCACCGGCAGGTGGTCGACCTGGAGCACGCGATCCGCAAGGCGTTCGCCGGGCGGGTGGCGGCGGGGGAGCCGGAGTCGCGGTTCGTGCTGCGCGTCGACGGCGAGCCGCCGGAGATGTGGCTCGACCCCGACAAGGTCGACCAGATCGTGGGCAACCTCGTGGAAAACGCGTTGAAGTACGGCGCCGGGACCGTCACCGTGCACCTCGTCGGCACCGACGCCGGCGCGGAGGTCACGGTGAGCGACGAGGGCGAGGGCATCCCCGACGAGCTGCTCTCGCGCGTCTTCACGAAGTTCTGGCGGCGCGGCGACGGCGGCCGGCGCAGCGGCACCGGCCTGGGGCTGTTCATCACCAAGGGCCTGATCGAGGCCCACGGCGGGGAGATCACGGCGGGGCGCGCGGCGTCCGGTGGCGCCGAGTTCCGATTTACGCTGCCCGCCGGCGCGCCGTCGTACGACGCGTAGCGCGCCCCGGCGGGCACCCGCGTCCACGTCCCGCCGACCCTTAGGGTGACTCCCGTGTCCGACTACGACCCCGTCCAGGTTTCCTACCTCGACGCCGCCACGCTGGAAGCCGCGCGCGACGACGCGCTGACCGCGCTCGCCGCCGTGCCGTCCCTCGACGCGCTCGCCGAGTGGCGCACCGCCCATCTCGGCGACCGCTCGCCGGTCAGCCTCGCCAACCGCGAGATCGGCGCGTTACCGCCGCAGGCGAAGGCCGACGCCGGCAAGCGCGTCAACGTCGTCCGCCAGGCGTTGCAGGCCGCCTACGAGGAGCGGCGGGGCGACTTGGAACGTGACCGCGACGAGCGGGTGCTGGTCGAGGAGGCGGTCGACGTGACGCTGCCGTGGGACCGCGCGCCGCGCGGGGGACGGCACCCGTTGACGCTGGTCCAGGAGTACGTCGGCGACCTGTTCGTCGCGATGGGGTACGAGATCGCCGAGGGGCCGCTGGTCGAGACCGAGTGGCACAACTTCGACGCGCTGAACATGGGTCCCGACCACCCGGCCCGCACCATGCACGACACCATCTGGCTGGACCCGCCGGAGCGCGGCGTGCTCCTGCGCACGCACACCTCCCCGGTGCAGGTCCGCGCCCTCCTCGAACGCGAGCCACCGATCTACGTCGTCGTCCCCGGCCGGGTCGTCCGCAACGACCCGCTGGATGCGACGCACTCGCCGGTGTTCCACCAGGTGGAGGCGCTCGTCGTCGCCGAGGGCATCACCATGGCCCACCTGCGCGGGACCATCGACGCGTTCGCACGGGCGGCGTTCGGGCCGGGGCTGAGGAGCCGGATGCGGCCGTCGTACTTCCCGTTCACCGAGCCGTCGGCCGAGGTCGACCTCCAGTGCTTCGCCTGCAAGGGCGACGGCTGCCGCATCTGCTCCGGCGAGGGCTGGATCGAGTGGGGCGGCTGCGGCATGGTCCACCCGAACGTGCTGCGCGCCAGCGGTGTCGACCCCGACCGGTACTCCGGCTTCGCGTTCGGCATGGGGCTGGAACGCCTGCTGATGTTCCGCCACGGCATCGACGACATGCGCCACTTCTTCGAGGGCGACGTCCGGCTGACGACCGCCTTCGGAACGGAGCTGTAGCAATGCGGGTCCCCCTGTCCTGGCTGCGCGAGTACGCGCCGGGCGTCACGGCGCCCGGGCGCGAGGTCGCGACGGCGCTGATCCGCGCCGGCCTCGAGGTCGAGCACGTCGACACGGTCGGCGGCGACGTCTCCGGCGTCGTCGTCGGCGAGGTGATGGAGATCGAGGAGCTGACCGGCTTCAAGAAGCCGATCCGCTACGTCCAGGTGCGCGTCGGCGGCGAGACGCGCGGCGTCGTCTGCGGCGCCACGAACTTCGTCGCCGGCGACCGCGTCCCCGTCGCGCTGCCGGGCGCCGTGCTGCCCGGCGACTTCCGCATCGCGCGGCGAGAGACGTACGGCCGGACCTCCGACGGCATGATCTGCTCCGCCCGCGAGCTCGGCATCGGCGAGGAGCACAGCGGCATCCTCGTGCTCGACCCGAACGCCCCCGTCGGCCAGGACGCCGTCGAGGCGCTGGGCCTGCGCGACGAGGTGCTCGACATCGCGATCACGCCGGACCGCGGCTACTGCCTGTCCGTGCGGGGCGTCGCGCGCGAGGCGGCGACGGCGTTCGGCGTCGACTTCGACGACCCGGCGGACATGGCGGTGCCGGCGCGCGGCGGCGGCTACGACGTGCGCGTCGAGGCGCCGGACGGCTGCGACCGCTACGTCGCGCGGGTCGCGCGCGACCTGTCTCCGCTGGCGCCCACGCCGTTCTGGCTGCGGCAGCGGCTCACCATGGCCGGCATGCGCGCGATCTCGCTCGCCGTCGACGTCACCAACTACGTGCTGCTCGACGTCGGCCAGCCGCTGCACGCGTTCGACCTGGCCAAGCTCGCCGGGCCGATCGTCGTCCGCCGCGCCACCGCCGGCGAACGCCTCACCACCCTCGACGGCGTCGAGCGCACCCTGCACGCCGAGGACCTCGTCATCGCCGACGACTCCGGCGCGATCGCGATCGCCGGCGTCATGGGCGGCGCGACGACCGAGGTGTCCGGCGAGACCCGCGAGGTGCTGGTCGAGTCGGCGCACTTCACCGCCACCGGCATCGGCCGCACCTCGCGCCGGCACCTGCTGTCGTCCGAGGCGTCCAAGCGGTTCGAACGCGGCGTGGACCCGGCGCTCGCGCCCGTCGCGGCGGCGCGCGCCGTCGCCATGCTCGGCTCGCTCGGCGG
>DASTMB010000066.1 GCA_035714365.1 Mycobacteriales bacterium
CGCGAACGTCACCGCCGCGGCCGTCGCGGCGGGCGCGACGATGGCGGCGCGCGTCACCGCCTCGGCGAGGTCGTGGGCGTGCGCGGCGCGGCCGCGGTACCACCGCGCCAGCCGGCCGTTCGCCAGGGCCGGCAGCACCGGCCGCACGTCGCCGACGGCGGCGCGGAAGCGGCTGCGGGCGCGGGAGAGCCGCACCCGCGCGGCGCCGGCCGTGGTGCCCAGCACCGCCGCCATCTGCTCCGCGCTGAGGTCCCGCTGGTCGAGCAGCAGCACCTCGCGGTCGTTCGGGTCGAGCCGGTCGAGCACCGCGCGGACGAGCAGGCGGTCGACGACCTCGGCCTCCGGGCCCGGCGCCGCCGCGGTGATCGGCACGACCGTCGCCAGGTCGTCGCACGGCCGCTCGTACCGGCCGTAGCCGCGCGCCCCCGAGCTCATCACGACGTAGAGGCCGTGCCGCCGGCACCAGGCGTACATGACCGCGAACGGCTCCAGCGGCCGGAACCGCGACCGCGCCGCGATCAGCGTCTCCTGCGTCACGTCGTCCGGGTCGAGGCCGCGCGATGCCACGAAGCCGAACCGCGCCCGCAGGCGGGGCCGGGCGTGCCGGTCGAAGTCGTCCCACTCCGAGTGCTCGCGGGTGAACGCGATCGGTGCGAGCTCGCTCATCGACTCCCCCGTTCCGGCCGCCCGGCCTCGTCGTCACGGTGTCCGACCATGAGGAGACGCGAGCGCGGCCGATCGTTACAGCGACGGCGGGAATCGTGCGCTCCGGGACGAACCGGGCGCAAGGGTGCGCGAAAAAGGGCCGGACACGGAGAAAGGGCCGCCCGCGCGGAGCAGCCCTTCCCCGTCCGACCCGTACGGCGTTACCGGGTCCGCGTGACCGACCCGTCGGCGTTGCGGACGAACTTCACACCCGAGTCGATCACCGGGCGGTGGCTCTTGCTGCCCGGGTCGGTGACGGGCGCGTTCGTGCGCGGCGCCGGCCGTACCGCCGCCCCCGCGCTACGCGCGAAGGCGGTGTAGCAGGCCACGACAGCGAGCAGCGTGGCCAGCAGGACGGCGAACGTCCTGCGCACTGCGATGGTGCTCATGTGCTGCTCCCGTCCGAGGGCCGCGGCCGGTGCTGACACACCGACCGGACATGCTCGGACGAGCCGGTCTCGCCACTCACTCCCCGGGTCGTCTAGGCGACCGAATTGTCTCCGTGCGCCTCGCGGCGTCGGTGAGGACCACCCGGATCTTCGTGTCTCGCCCCGCCCGGGAGTCGCCTCCCGGACGCTTCCTCTATCGGCAGCCCGGCGCCGTTCCTTGAACGCCCGGCGGCATGGCCGAGAATGCCCGGCATGACCGACTTCGCCGCCGTCGACGCGTTCCTCGCCGGGCTGCTCGTGCGCGACGACCCGGGCGCTCCGGCCCTCGCCGCGAGCGAGGCGGCCGGGCTGCCGCCGATCTCCGTCTCCGCCGTGCAGGGCAAGCTGCTGCACCTGCTGGTCCGCGCCACCGGCGCGCGGCGGGTCCTCGAGGTCGGCACGCTCGGCGGCTACAGCGCGGTCTGGCTCGCGTCCGCGCTGCCGGACGGCGGCGAGCTGGTGACGTTGGAGCGGGACCCGCGGCACGCGGCGGTCGCGACGGAGAGCCTCGCCGCCGCCGGCCTCGCGGACCGCGCGCGGGTCGTCGTCGGCCCGGCGCTGGACTCGCTGCCGGGGCTGGCCGGGCCGTTCGACCTGGTGTTCATCGACGCCGACAAGACCGGCAACGCCGCCTACCTCGACTGGGCGGCCCGCCTCGGCCGCCCCGGCACCGTCGTCGTGCTCGACAACGTCGTCCGCCAGGGCGCGATCCTCGCCACCGACGCCGACAACAACGCCCGCGCGACGGTGGCGGCGCTGGAACTCCTGGCGAACGACGAGCGGTTCGACGCGACGGCGATCCAGATGGTCGGCGCGAAGGGCTGGGACGGCTTCGCGCTCGCAGTCCTGCGCTAGACGCCGTCCTTCACGAGCGAGCGCGAGATGACCAGCCGCTGCACCTGGTTGGTGCCCTCTACGATCTGGAGCACCTTCGCCTCGCGCATGTACCGCTCGACCGGGTACTCGGTGACGTAGCCGTACCCGCCGTGCACCTGCACGGCGTCGATCGCGACGCGCATCGCGGTGTCGGACGCGAACAGCTTCGCCATCGCGGCGTCGCGGCCGTACGGCGCCCCGGCGTCGCGCTTGCGCGCCGCCGACAGGTACAGCGACCGGGCCGCCTCCACCTGCGTCGCCATGTCCGCGAGCATGAACGAGATCCCCTGGAAGTCGACGATCGGCTTGCGGAACTGCGTGCGGACCTTCGCGTACTCCAGCGCCGCGTCGAGCGCCGCCTGCGCCAGCCCGACGGAGCAGGCGGCGATGCCGAGGCGGCCGCCGTCCAGAGCGGACAGCGCGATGCGGAAGCCGATGCCCTCCTCCCCCAGCAGCCGCTCGGCCGGGACCCGCGCGTCGTCCAGCACGATCTGCGCGGTGGTCGACGCCTTCATGCCCATCTTCTTCTCGGGCGCGGCCGGCTTGAGGCCGGGCGTGTCGGCGGGCGCGAGCAGCGTGGAGATGCCGCGCGCGCCGTCGTCGGACGTGCGGACCATGAGGTTGTAGAAGTCGGCCTCGCCGCCGTGGGTCACCCAGGCCTTGACGCCGTTGACGACGTACTCGTCGCCCTCGCGGACCGCGCGCGTCGACAGCGCCGCCGCGTCCGAGCCGGAGCCCGGCTCGGAGAGGCAGTACGCGCCGAGCAGCTCGCCGCCGAGCATCTCCGGCAGCCATTTCTGCCGCTGCTCGTCGGTGCCGTACGCCGCCAGCGGGAAGCAGGCGAGCGTGTGCACGCTGACGCCGAGCCCGACCGCGAGCCACGCCGTGGCGAGCTCCTCGAGGCACTGGAGGTAGACCTCGTACGGCTGCGCCGCGCCGCCGTGCTCCTCCGGGTACGGCAGCCCGAGCAGGCCGGCGCGGCCGAGCGTGCGGAACACGTCGCGCGGGAACTCCGACCGCTCCTCGAACTCCGCCGCGCGCGGGCGCAGCTCCTTGTCCGCCAGCTCACGGACCAGGTCCAGCAACGCCTCCGCCTCGGCGGTGGGCAGCGAACGGTCGACCATCAGAGGCACTACCCCTCCAGCACGAGCAGGTCGCGGGTGACCAGGTTGAGGCGGTCGGCGCCGTCCTCGGTGCAGACGACGATGTCCTCGATGCGGGCGCCGTGGCGGCCCGGCAGGTAGATGCCCGGCTCGATCGAGAACGCCATGCCCGGCGCGAGCGGCAGGTCGTTGCCGGCGACGATGTACGGGTCCTCGTGCTCCTCCAGCCCGATCCCGTGGCCGGTGCGGTGCACGAAGAACTCGCCGTAGCCGGCGTCGGCGATGACGTCGCGAGCCGCCGCGTCGACCGCCTCGCAGGTGACGCCGGGGCGGACGGCGTCGCACGCCGCCTCCTGCGCCTGCTGCAGCACGGCGTAGAGCTTGTCGAACCCCTCCGGCACCTCCCCCACGACGTAGGTCCTGGTGATGTCGGAGCAGTAGCCGTCCGGGGTGGTGCCGCCGATGTCGAACACGATCGCGTCGCCGCGCTCGATCACCCGCGGGCCGGTGTCGTGGTGCGGGGAGGCGCCGTTGGGGCCGGAGCCGACGATGACGAAGTTCACGGTGACGTTGCCGCCGGCGAGGATCGCGTCGGCGATGTCGCGGCCGACCTCGCGCTCCTCGCGGCCGACCAGGCGCATCTCCTGGATCTGCCCCTGCACGTCGTCGATGATCCGGCCGGCCTCGCGCAGCGCCGCGACCTCCTCCGGCGTCTTGCGGATGCGCAGGTCGCGCAACGCCGTCCCGGCGAGCCGCTGGAGCACCCCCGGCATCGCGTCCGCCCAGCGCAGCGTGTGCAGCGCCCAGGTCCGGTCGCTGACGCCGACCGCCTCGCAGGGGCCGGCGATGGACGCGGTGAGCGCGTACGGGTCGTCCGTCTCGTCCCAGCCGACGATCTCGATGCCCAGCGCGCCGGCCGGGGAGGTCTCGGCGCGCGGCTTCTCGAGGTTGGGGACGACGAGCGTCGCGTCCCCGGCGGCGCGCACGACGAGGCAGGTGAGGCGTTCCAGCGGGAGGGCGTCGTAGCCCGTCAGGTACCGCAGGTCCGCGCCGGGCGTGACGAGCAGGGCCTCGAGCCCGGCGTCACGCGCGGCGGCGGCCGCCCGCGCGAGGCGGTCGGCCGGGTAGAGGGCGGAGGTCATGCCGCCAGGGTACCGGCGCGGCACGCCCGCGCCGCCCTCCGGCCGGGTCAGGTACCGGAGGGCGGCGCGTCGTGCGGGGGCGTCTCGGGCGGGTCAGACCCGGGCGTCGGTGCGGGACGACGCGGGGCTGACGGTGGCGGTGCGGGAGAGCATCATCACGATCGCCAGGCCGGCGAGCGCGCTGATCAGGTGCAGGCCGTTGTCGGCGCCGTTGAGCGACAGGAAGTTCGCGCTGGTGTCCTTACCGGCCGTGAACAGGCCGTAGAGGAACGTCAGGCCGTAGCCGGCGAGCAGCGCCGCGCCGTACGCGCGGGCGGTGTCGCGGCGGCGCCACAGCGCGAGGCCGGCGAAGCCGATGGCCAGGTGCACGATGTTGTGCAGCGGGTTGATCTCGAAGATGCCGAGCAGCCGCTCGTTGGACGGGCTCGCGAAGTGGTCGAACCCGGTGACGAAGAACCCGACGATCCCCACCAGCACGTACGCCGCGCCGATCACCAGCGCGAGGCGGCGGCCGTTGTCGAGGGCTCCGTCGTTCGTGGTCGTTGCTGCCATGTCCATGCTCCCGTTCCGAGGTCAAGGGTTCCTGGGATCATTCGGTGGTGACGCCGATCCGGATGTTGCTGGACACCCCGTCGTTGTACTTCCGCGCGTTCTACGGCGTCCCCGACTCCGTTCGTTCCCCGAACGGCGAGCCGGTGAACGCGATCCGCGGGCTGGTCGACATGACCGCCCGGCTGATCGCCGAACGCCGCCCCACCCACCTGGTCGCGGCCATGGACCGCGACTGGCGCCCGGCGTTCCGCGTCGCGCTGCTGCCGTCGTACAAGGCGCACCGCGTCGTGGTGGGCAACGAGGAGAACGTGCCCGACCCGCTCGCCGCGCAGGTGCCGGTCATCGAGGAGGTCCTCGAGGCGGTCGGCATCGTCGTGGCGGGCGCGGAGGGGTACGAGGCGGACGACGTGATCGGCACGCTGGCCTCCCGTTCCCCGGAGCCGGTCGAGGTCGTCACCGGCGACCGCGACCTGTTCCAGCTGGTCGACGACGCCCGTGGCGTGCGCGTCCTCTACACGCAGGCGGGCCTGTCGAAACTCGCGGTGGTGGACGAGGCGTTCGTGCGCCAGAAGTACGGCATCCCCGGGCAGCGGTACGCGGACTTCGCGACGCTGCGCGGCGACCCCTCGGACGGGCTGCCCGGCGTGCCCGGGGTCGGCGAGAAGACCGCGGCCGCGCTCGTCTCCAAGTACGCGTCGATGGACGAGATCCTCGCCAACGTCCCCAAGGTCGCCGCGCACCGCGAGTACGTCGACGCGGCGGTGCCGGTCGTGCAGGTCGCGCGCGACGTGCCGCTGCCGGACCTCGACGACGCGCTCTGCGCGACGCCGCGCGACCCGGAGCGGCTGGTCGCGCTGTCGGAACGCTGGGGCCTCGACTCGGCGCTGAACCGCCTGCTCGCCGCGCTGACGCAGGTCTGCGGCGCGTGAGGGCGTTCTCCTTCGCGCACCGCGCGGCCGAGGTCGCCGACGCGACGAGCGGCGTTCTCGACGTGCTCGTCGTCGGGCTGGGCGCGACCGGTGCCGGCGTCGCGCTCGACGCCGCGTCGCGCGGGCTGTCGGTCGCGGCGATCGACCGCGGCGACCTGGCCAGCGGCACGTCGAGCAAGTCCAGCAAGCTGATCCACGGCGGCCTGCGCTACCTGGAGAACTACGACTTCGGCCTGGTCTACGAGGGCGTCACCGAGCGGGAGCTGCTCCAGCGCCTCGCGCCGCACCTCGTCCGGCCGATGGACTTCGTCTACCCGATCCTCCCCGACACCGCGAAGGCGCGGCTGGTCGGCCTCGGCCTGACGACGTACGACGTCCTCGCCGGCGTCCGCAACGTCCGCCGCCACGAGCGCCTCGACGCCGCGGAGGCGGTCGCGCTCGCGCCCGCCCTGGCGTCGTCCGGCCTCCAGCGCGCCTACGTCTACGGCGACTGCGCCACCGACGACGCGCGGCTGGTGCTCGCCGTCGTGACGGCGGCGCGCCGCTTCGGCGCGCTCGCACTCACCTACACCGCGGCCGAACGCCTCCTGCTCGACGGCGCCGGGCGCGTGTGCGGCGTGGCGGTGCGGGACACCCTCGGCGGGGCGGCGTTCGAGATCAGGGCCCGGCACGTCGTCAACGCCACCGGTGTCTGGGTCGACACGCTGCTCGCGCAGGAGTCGCCGGACGGCGGCAGCCACGTCGTGCAGCCGAGCAAGGGCGTCCACCTCGTCGTCCCGCGCGAGCGGGTGCCGTTGACCGGCGCGGCGATCCTCATGCCGTCGCGGCAGGGCGACGGGCGCAGCATGTTCGCGATCCCGTGGGGGCGGCAGACGATCCTCGGCACCACGGACACGGCGTACGACGGGCCGCTCGACGTGGTGGGCATCGACGCCGCCGACGTCGACTACGTGCTCGCGGCGGCGAACGCGCTGTTCGACGCGGCGCTGCACCTCGACGACGTGGTCGGCGGCTGGGCCGGGTGCCGGCCGTTGCTGCGCGGCACGAGCGAGTCGATGAGCGACCTGTCCCGGCGGCACGCGCTGTCCGAGGGGCCGAGCGGGCTGCTGACGATCACCGGCGGCAAGCTCACGACGTACCGGCGGATGGCGAAGGACGTGGTGGACCGCATCGCCGCCCGCGACGACCGGCACGCGCGGTGCCGCACCGACGAGATCCCGCTCGGCTGCGCGCGGCCGTTCGAGGCGGTGCTGGCCGACGTCACGGCCGCCGCGGCGGCGGTCGGCGTCGACGGCGAGACGGCGGAGACGCTGGTGCGCCAGCACGGCGAGGCGGCGGCGGACGTGCTCGCGCTCACCGCCGACGACCCGGCGCTCGCCGCGCCGCTGTCGCCCGCCGCCGCGCACGTCGCGGCCGAGGTCGTGCACGCGGCGCGGCACGAGGGGGCGGCGACGCTGGACGACGTGTTCGCGCGGCGGACGCGGCTGGCGTTGCGGGCGCGGGACGCGGCGCTGCCGGCGGCTCTCGGCGCGGCGCGGCTGCTGGCGCGGGAGACCGGCCGCGACGATGCGTGGGCGGCGGGCGAGGTGGCGGCCTACGAGGCGGCGGTGCGCCGCGAGCGCGGCGTCCTGCCGCTCGGCTGACGCGGCCGGAGCCGCTACCCGAGCGCCCGGGCGCGCGCCGCCCAGGCCGCGTCCGTGGCGTACTGGACGGCGTAGGCGGCGAGCGCGCGGGGCGTCGGCGGCGTGGCCGGACGCGCGCAGGACGGCCGCCGCCGCGACCAGCGCCTCGGGGCGTTGCGGCAGCAGCGCCGTCGCGTGCTCCGCCGCCGCGCGCGCCTCCGCCGGCTCGGTCGCCGCCGCCGCCCAGGCGAACGTCGCCGCCAGCACCGCCCGGTCCCCCGCCCGGTGCGCGGGGTCCCCCGGCACCGGGCGCGCCGCCTCGGCCGCACCCGCCAGGTCACCGGTGGCCGCGCGCAGGTCGGCGAGCGCGAGCCGCGCGTCCGGGTCGTCGGGGAACGCCGCCGCGGGCGCCGGGTCGCCGGTGCGCCGCGCCGCCCACGCGGCGCCGACCGCCGCGACCTCGTCCGGCCCGTACCCGTCGAACCGCGCCGGCCGCACCAGCGACCCGAGCTCGAGCGCGGCGAGCGCGAACAGCAGCCCGGGCAGCACGCCGTCGACCCCGGTGACGGTCAGCGCGACGCCGGGGAGCGCGAGCAGGAGGCGCGCGGCCGTCACGGTGGCGCGTTGCGTCGCGGCGGTCAGCGGCCGGCGCGGCAGCCAGGCGACGGCGTCGTAACCGGGCCGCAGCCGCCACTCCGCGACCCCGGCGCGCGCGAGCCGCCGGCCCCGCCCCACCACGACGCGGACGACCCGCCACCCGCGCAGCCGCGCGGCCACCGCCAGCGCCGCCGCGTCGACGGCGTGCCCGGGACCCACGGAGCCGAGCAGCAGCCCGGCCGCCGTGGCCGGGCCGCGTACCGCCGCGACCCAGACCGCGACGACGGCCAGCGACAGCACCGCCCCCGCCTCGCCGAGCCGCGCCCGGCGCAGCCAGCACGGCGCGCACCACCGCGCGGCCCCGCGCACCAGCAGCGCGCCACCGTCGGCGCGGCCGCAGCGGGCGCAGGGCGTCATCAGATCTTGAGCCGCAGCGCCTTGGGCAGCAGCTCGAACGACACCGGCGTGCGGCCGACCACCACGTCGTCGACGGCGACCGGCGCGGGCGGCGTCGCCGCGACGTCGGCGCGCTTCTGCCGCCACTGCGTCACGTGCTCGTTCGGGAGGTGCTCGCCGCGCCGCATCGCCGGCTGGAGCGTGAACGGCAGCGTCCGCGGCCCGCCCCACACCTGCACGTCCCACGCCCCGTCGTCCGGCAGCGCGGTCGGCGCGGCGTGCAGTCCGCCGAGCGCGTACTGGCCGTTGGCGAGCCGGACCTGCGTCGCGGTGTCGTGGTACTCGGCGAACGTCATGTCCACGTCGAAGCGCGTCGTCCGCGCCCGCGCCAGCGCGGCGTACCAGCGCAGCAGCGAGCCGAGCCCGCGCCCGCCGATGCCGGCGCCGAGGCCGACGACGGCGTGGTTGAACACGTGGATCTCGCGCTCCCCCAGCCGCGCCACGCCCACGTCGACGCGCAGGAACCGCGGGCTCTCCAGCAGGATCGCCGCCGCCTCCGGGTTGACGTCGAGGCCGAACGTCCGGGCGAGGTCGTTGGCGGCCCCGCCCGGGAACGCGCCCGCCACCGTCTCCGTGCCGACGACGGCGGGGAGCCAGCGGACCATCGACGCCTGGCCGCCGCAGTGCACGAGCAGCCGCGCGCCGCCGGCGATCTCGCGCTCCGCCGTCGCGCGCTCGTCGCGGCCGAGCGGGACGCGGCGGCTGGCGACGTCCCGCGCGCGCAGGTGCGCCTCCAGCTCCGCGACCCGCGCCGGCTCGGCGGCGTCGCGCTCCGGCACGAGCAGCACCAGCTCGCCGAGGGGGTGCGCCATCTACCGGTCCTCCAGCCGGGACGCGGCGAGCACGTACAGGTCGGTGGCGCCGAGCGCGCGGGCCGCGCTCGGGCAGGCGGTGACGGCCGGCGCGCCGAGCGCGGCCAGCTCGTCCCGCCGCACCGCGGCGACCGCCTCCGCGCCCGCGCGGTCCACCAGCGGGTACGCCGCACCGGCGCCGCTGCACCGCGTCGCGGTGCCGGTCGCGGCCGGCTCGCGCACGTCCGACGACAGCGCCGCCAGCACCCGCAACGGCGCGTCCACGACGCCGAGGATGCGGGCCAGCGTGCACGGCGCGTGCCAGGCGACCGGCTCGTCCGAACGCCGCAGCGCCAGCCGGTCCAGCACCCCCGCCAGCCACTCCACGGCCGTGACGACGGGCGGCGCCGCGACGCCGAGCCGCGGCCACTCCTCGCGCATGGCGCGGGCGCAGGACGGCGTGACGGCGACGACGCGCTCGGCGCCGGCGAGCGACTCCGCGCACCGCGCCGCGAGCGCCGCCGCCTCGGCCGGCAGGCCGAGGTCCAGCGCGACCGCGCCGCAGCACGCCTCCCCCGCGTCGCAGCGCACCGGCTCCCCCGCCGCCCGGAACAGCGCCAGCACCGCCTCGCCCGACTCGTCCGGCGCCGGGCAGCCGAGGAACGCCACCGTCGTCGCGCCCGCGTCGTCCGCCGACACGGTGCGCGGCGCGGAGCGGGGCGAGCCGGTCGCGGCCAGGCGTTCCCGCAGCGCCACGGCCGCCGGCAACGGCGCGCCGCCGGCCGCGGCAGCCGCGCGCGCGGCCCGCGACTCCTCCGGCAGGTTGGTGCCGGGCAGGCACGGCTCGCCGCAGGCGCCGCACCCGGTGCACTGCGCGACCTGCTCCGCGAGCTCGACCGACCAGCCGTCGGCGACGCCGGCGACGACCGCCCCCGAGATGCGCCAGGGCGCCGCCGACTCGCGGCCGGTCGCGTGCTGCACCGGGCAGGTGGGGCGGCAGAGCTTCGGGCAGAGCGAGCACAACGCCGCCTGCGCCAGCGGGTCCTCGTGCGGCGGCCGGGGCGCGGCGTTGTGCGTGATGGTCGGGAGCGTCGTGCTCATAGGCCGAGCTTCCCCGGGTTGAGGACGCCGTTCGGGTCGAGCGCGGCCTTGACGGCGCGCAGCACGCCGAAGCCGGCGCCGAGCTCCTCCGCGAGCCACGGCGCCCGCGCCTGGCCGACGCCGTGGTGGTGCGCGATGGTGCCGCCGCTCGCCCGGCACGCCGTCATCGCGGCGCTCCACACGGCGTCGTAGCGGGCGACCGCCTCCTCCGGCGACGCCGCGTCGGAGGCGAACGACCAGTAGATCGACGCGCCCTCCGGGTAGCAGTGCGAGACGTGGGCGAAGACGACCGCGGCGTGCGGCGCCATCGCGGCCTTCATCGCGTCGTAGACCTCCGGCAGCCGCCCCCACAACGCCGCCACCTCGATGGTGTCCGCGAACGCGTGCGGCCCCAGCAGCTCCCCCGACAGCACGCGCGGCAGGTTGAACGACACGTCGTAGCGGTGCGCCCACCAGTGCTCGCCCGGCTCGGCGCCGAGGTCGGTCGCGGCCGCGCAGGCCGTGGCCAGGACCGACGTCTCGCAGGCGACGACGCGCGGGTCGCCCTCGCAGACGGTGACGAGCAGCGCGCCGCCCTCGCGGCCGAGCACCAGCGTGGTGTCCAGCTCGTCGTAGAGCCGCAGCACGGCCGGCCGCACGCCCGCGCGCATCACCGCGCGCAGCGCGTCCAGCCCCTCGCGCAGCGACCCGAACAGCCGGCCGCCGAACGCCCTTGCCGCCGGCAGCGGCGACAGCCGGAACGTCACCTCCGTGACGACCCCGAGCGTCCCCTCCGACCCGGCGAGCAGCCGCCACAGGTCCGGCCCGGCGGCCGTGCGCGGGGCCGGGACGGTGCGCCAGACGGTGCCGTCGGCGAGCACCGCCTCGACCGCGACGACCAGGTCCTCGGCCTTGCCGTACCGCGTCGAGAGCTGCCCCGCGCCGCGCGCCGCGACCCAGCCGCCGACGGTCGAGCACATGATCGAGGACGGGAAGTGGCCGACCGTCCAGCCGCGCGCGTTGACCGCCGCCTCGACGTCCGGCCCGAGCGTGCCGGCGCGGAACGTCGCGACCCCCGACTCCTCGTCCAGCGCCACCAGCCCGCTCATCGCGGACAGGTCCAGCAGCACGCCGCCGCGCACCGCGACCGCGCCGCCCACCACGCCCGACCCCGCGCCGTACGGCGTCACCGGGACGCCCTCCGCCGACGCCCAGCGCAGCAGCGCCGCGACCTCCTCGGTCGACCGCGGCCGCACCACGACGTCCGGCTCCGGGCTCGGCGTCCCCGCCCGCTCGGCCAGCGCCAGCCGCGGCCAGCAGTCGCGCGCGCGGGCGCGGCGTTCGGCCGCGTCGGCGAGGACGCGGTCCGGCCCGAGCAGGCCGCCCAGGGTGTCGGCGAGGCTCACCCGCCGAACGCTAGCGGGTCAGGTCACCCGCAGCGTCAGCACCGCCGAGTACGCCGCGACGTGGTCGGCGTCGGCGGGCTTGTAGACGCGGAAGTAGTACGTGCCCGGCGTCGACAGGGCGAACGCGAACGACGCCGCGCTGCCGCTGTTCAGCGTCCGCGACAGGACGTTGCGCCACGAGCCGGAGTACGACCGTTGCAGGTACACGCCCTGCCCCGCGTGCGACGGCGCGACCGAGGTGGACAGCGTCACCGCCGTGCCGCGCGCGACCGTCGTTCGCGACAGCGCCGCCTTCACGACCGGCGCGACGGTGACCCGGCGCACGGGGGCCTCCGACGGCAGCGCGTCGCCGGGGCCGGGCGCGTACTTCGCGAAGTACTCGGCGTTCGACGCCGGCTGCTGGGTGACCGACACGGCGCCGGTCGGGCCGGTCGTGAACGTGCCGGCGTAGGTCCAGGTGCTCGTCCCGAGGCGCCGCTTGTAGAACCGCACCTTCCGGCCGGGGATGCCGGCGGGCGAGGCGCCCACGTGCGTGAGCCGCATCGTCAGCGTCGTGGTCGTGCCGTACGCGACGGTGCTCCGGCTCGCGGTCAGCTCCATCTTGGTCACGGCGCTGAACCACATCGCGTCGGCGCCGATGCGCAGGCCGGCCGTGTCCGCGACGTCGTTGAGCCAGACCGTCGAGCCGGGGCCGAGCGTGCGGTCGCCGAGTGGCACGTACTGCCCGGCCTTCGCGGCCTGGTCCACGGTCACCGTCGTCCCGGCCAGGTGGTACGTCGCCGCGTGCGACAGCGGGTGCGCCGCCGTCGCGACGAACGGCACGTACGCGTTGACGCGGTACGTCCCGGTGCGCGGCAGCACCGGCGCCCAGCGGATGCGGGTGGCCTCGGTGAGCCCGGAGTACGTCCAGTGGGCGCGGCCGGCGGTGCCGCGGCCCTCCGTGAGCCGCCAGCCGCCGCAGGCGACCTCGCAGGTCACGCCCGGGCCGTCCGGCCCCCACATGCCGTTCTGGTAGGTCACGGCCGGCGGTGCCGCCTGGTACTGGTGCGTCCGGGCGGTCACGGTCTTGGTGATCTCGCGCGTCGTGTTGTCGTAGAACACGAACGACGGCGGGTCCAGCCGCGCCTGGAACGCGCCGGGGAACACGTACGACTCGTCCGCGTCGTCCGGCTCGGTGAACCCCCGGATCGGCAGGTACGGCCGCAGCTCCGGGACGCCCACGCGCCGGAACGGGTCGGCGACGATCTCGGCGACCTTCTGCACGTACGAGCCCTCGCCGGTGCCGGAGCAGCCGTTGTAGAGGCAGATCGCGTGGTACCAGTTCTCCACGACGGCCGGGTCGTCGTCGGAGTCGGCGGGTCGGTCGGCCGGCGCGTTCGAGTGCGCCTGGTCGTAGACCCACTTGTCGTGCAGGATCGCCGCGCCGCGGGCGACGTTGTACGCGACGTCGGTCGCGAGGCGTTGCGGGTCGGGGTCGTCGGCGGCGGTGACCTGCATGATCCCGACGCCGCAGACGTCGTCGCCCTGGGAGATGACGACGTGGCCCTGGGCGTCGTACTGCTGCCAGTGCGTCTCCTGGTAGGCGATGGCGCGCAGGATCTGCGGCGGGATCGGCGGCGTCTGCGCGGCGGCGGCCTGGTCGAGCAGCGCCGCCAGGTCGTCGTACGACGGGTTGGTCCCGGTGACGGTGGCGACGCCCTCCGGGCAGTCGGCCGCGCCCGCGTGGGCGGCCACCGCGCTCCCGGCCACCAGCACGGCGGCGAGCACCAGCGCAAGACGCTTCACGAGCCCCCCTCAGACGACGGACGAGTACGCGACCACGCCCCGCCGCAACGACGCGAGCGCCGCGCGTGCTGTCGAGCGTACCGGCGATCCCTCCGCCACGTCCGCCACCTGCGACAACAGGTCGAGCAGCATCTTCGCCCAGCGCACGAAGTCGCCGGCCGTCAGGTCGCTCTCGGTCAGCACCGCCTCCAGGCGCGCGCCGGACGCCCAGCGGTGCGCGGCCCAGGCGAAGCCGGGGTCCGGCTCGCGCAGGAAGTCCAGGTGCTGGTCCTCCTCGGCCGCCTTCAGCCGCGACCAGACCCGCTGCATCTCCCCCAGCGTGTCGCGCACCGCGCCACCGGGGATCTTCGGCGTCGTCTCGCCCGGGCCGCGCGTCTCGTAGACGAGCACCGACGCGCACGCGGCCAGCTCCGGCGGGGTGAGCGCGTCCCACAGCCCCGACCGCAGGCACTCCACGACCAGCAGGTCGCTCTCGTTGTAGACCTGCGCGAGCATCCGGCCGGTCGCGGTGACGTCGTCGCCGGCGACGTAGCCGAGCGACTCGAGCAGTGCCACGACCCGGTCGAACGTCCGCGCGATCGAGCCGGTCCGGCCGCGCACCTTCTGCTGGAGCACGGTCGTGTCGCGGCGCAGCTTGTGCCACCGCTCCGCCCACCGCGCGTGGTCCTCGCGCTCGGCGCAGCCGTGGCAGGGGTGGGCGCGCAGCTCGCGGCGCAGCCGCGCGATCGTCTCGTCGTCCGCGGCGTCGGCGCGGGCGCGGCGCGGCCGGTCGCCGCCGGACGGCAGGTCCAGCGCGCGCAGCGACGACGCCAGGTCGCGGCGCGCCTGCGGCGAGCGGGAGTTGAAGTTGCGCGGCACCTTCACGCGGCCGAGCGGGGTGACCTCGCTGGGGAACTCCACCATCGACAGCCGCTTGACCTGCCGGTCCTCCAGCAGCACGAACGGCCTCGGGTCGTCGTCCGGCGACAGCCCCGGGTCGAGCACCACCGCGAGCCCGGCCCGCCGCCCGGCCGGCACCCGCACCACGTCGCCCGGCCGCAACGCCTCCAGCGACCGCACGGCGGCCAGCCGGCGCTGCGCCGCCGAGTTGCGGGCCAGCTCCGCCTCGCGGTCCTTGAGCGCGACGCGCAGCCGCGCGTACTCCGCGAAGTCGCCGAGGTGGCAGGTCATCGACTCCGCGTAGCCGGCCAGCGCCTCCTCGTTGCGCGCGACCTGCCGGGCCAGCCCGACGACCGCCTTGTCCGCCTGGAACTGCGCGAACGAGCTCTCCAGCAGCTTGCGCGCCCGCTCCCGGCCGACCGAGCCGACGAGGTTGACGGCCATGTTGTACGACGGCCGGAACGACGACCGCAGCGGGTACGTCCGGGTCGACGCGAGGCCGGCCACCGCCATCGGGTCCAGGCCCGGCGTCCAGAGCACGACCGCGTGCCCCTCGACGTCGATGCCGCGCCGCCCGGCCCGGCCGGTGAGCTGCGTGTACTCGCCGGGCGTGATGTCGGCGTGCGTCTCGCCGTTCCACTTCACCAGGCGTTCCAGCACCACCGAGCGCGCCGGCATGTTGATGCCCAGCGCCAGCGTCTCGGTGGCGAACACGGCCTTCACCAAGCCGCGCACGAACAGCTCCTCGACGCACTCCTTGAACGTCGGGATCAGCCCGGCGTGGTGCGCCGCGACGCCGCGCTCCAGCCCGTCCAGCCACTCCCAGTAGCCGAGGACGGCGAGGTCCTCCTCGGGCAGCTCCGCGCAGCGCAGCTCGACGTACTCGCGGACCCGCGCCCGCTCCTCCGGCGTGTTCAGCCGCACGCCCGCGCGCAGGCACTGCTGCACCGCCGCGTCGCAGCCGGCCCGGCTGAAGATGAACGTGATGGCCGGGAGCAGCCCCTCCCGGTCCAGCTTGTCGACCACGTCGACCCGGCTCGGCACCTCGACGCCGCCGCGCGGCCGGTGCCCGCCGCGGTGCGGGCGGCGCGGCCCCCACTCGGCGGTCACCCGCTCCTCGCGCTGCAGCCGGAGCAGCGCGCCGTTGACCTGGCGGCCGCTCTCCTCGAACAGGTCGAGCAGCCGGTTGCCGGCCAGCACGTGCTGCCACAGCGGGACCGGCCGGTGCTCCTCCACCACGACCTTGGTGTGGCCGCGGACGGTGACCAGCCAGTCCGCGAACTCCTCCGTGTTGCTCACCGTCGCGGAGAGGGAGACGAGCCGCACCGAGGGCGGCAGGTGGATGATCACCTCCTCCCACACGGCGCCGCGGTAGCGGTCGGAGAGGTAGTGGACCTCGTCCATCACGACGTAGCCGAGGCCGCGGAGCGCGTCGGAGGACGCGTAGAGCATGTTGCGCAGGACCTCGGTCGTCATCACCACGACCGGGGCGTCGCCGTTGATGGCGTTGTCGCCGGTGAGCAGGCCCACGTTGTGGGCGCCGTGGCGGGCGAGCAGGTCGCCGTACTTCTGGTTCGACAGCGCCTTGATCGGCGTCGTGTAGAAGCACTTCTGCCCGGTCGCGAGCGCCAGGTGCACCGCGAACTCGCCGACGACGGTCTTCCCCGCGCCGGTCGGCGCGGCCACCAGCACGCCCTCGCCCGCCTCCAGCGCGGCGCAGGCGGCGACCTGGAAGTCGTCCAGCGGGAACGCGTACCGAGCGGCGAAAACGTCGAGCTCGGTCATGCCCCCAGCCTACGTGGCCGGGGGCAGGACCGAGCCCGGGGAACGACCTAGCAGTTGATCGGGATGAACTTCGACAGGACCGGGAAGTCGCACTGGCACGGCTCGCCCGGGCCACCGCCGCCGCAGACGGCGTTGGCGGGCGCGGCGGCACCGAGGGTGAGCGCCGCGACGGCGGCGATCGTGAGGGCGGCGAGGGTACGGCGCATGGAGGGGCTCCCTTGCGGGGTGAGGGGGTACGAACGCGCGCACTCTACGACGAGACGGGCGCGAACACCTGCACCGCGCCCGGGACGCACTCGCACGTCAGCGGCAGCGGCCCCATCCGCTCCCCGTCGGCGTACGCGACGACGCCGGGGCTCTCCAGCGTCACCGTCCGCGCCCGCCGCACCGTCACGGCCGGGTGGTGGACGTGCGCGCCGGTCCGCGCCTTCGGCAGCGTCCGCACGAACTCCACCTTCGACACCGGCCGCAGCACGCAGACGTCGAGCAGCCCGTCGTCGAGCACCGCGTCCGGCGTGATCCGGATGCCCGCGCCGTACGACCGGGCGTTGCCGACCGCGACGAGCATCGCGTCGGTGCGCTCCTCGACGCCGTCAAGCACGATCCGGAACGGCAGCGCCCGGAACCGCGGCAGCTCGATCGCGATGGCCAGGTCGTAGCGCAGCCCGCCGCGCGGCCAGCGCAGCCGGTTGGCGCGCTCGTTGACGACGGAGTCGAAGCCGGCGCCGAGCACGCAGCCGAACCACCGCTCCCCCACCCGCACCGCGTCGACCGCCCGCCGGCTCCCGGCGAGGATCAGCGCCGCCGCCGCGACCGGGTCGAGCGGCAGCGACAGCGACGACGCGAGGTCGTTGCCGGTCCCGGCCGGGACGATGCCCAACGGCGTCCCGGTGCCGGCGATGGCCTGCAGCGCGAGGTGCACCATGCCGTCGCCGCCGACCGCGACGAGCGCGTCGACGCCCTCCGCGACCGCCGCGTGCGCCAGCTCGCTCGCGTGCGCCGCGTCGGTGCCGACGACCGTACGGACCCCGGCGCCGCCGGCGCGGAGGCGTTCCTCGACGGCGGCGCGCACCTCGGCGCCCCGGCCCTTGCCGGACGTCGGGTTCACCAGCAGCGCGACGTCCACTAGACGGTCGACACCTCGTCGTCGGCCCAGTTGTCGGTCGCGTCCTCGTCCGGGTGCCTGCGGCGCACCCGGTCGCGCAGGCGGCCGAACACGATGACGACCTCGTAGAACGCGCAGAGCGGCACCCACATCAGCAGGAACGTGATCGGGTCCTGGCTCGGCGTGATGACCGCGGCGAACACCGACAGCCCGAACCACATCCCGCGCCGCCACTTCCGCAGCTTGTCGGTGGGCGTCACGCCGACGATGTTCAGGAAGATCATGAGGATCGGGAACTCGAACGACACGCCGAACGCCAGCAGCATCAGCGTCACGAACGACAGGTACTTGTCGACGGTGAGCAGCGACGTCACGCCGTTGCCGCCGATGCCGAGCAGGAAGCTCAGGCCGTTCTGGAGCGTGTAGTACGAGAACGCCGCGCCGGCCGCGAACAGCGCCAGCGACGACACGACGAACGGCAGCGCCCACTTCCGCTCGCGCGGGTGCAGGCCGGGCGTCACGAACGCCCAGAGCTGCCAGAGCCAGACCGGCGACGACAGCGTGCAGCCGGCGATGAGCGACACCTTCATGCGGACCACGAACTGGTCCAGCACGCCGGTGACGATGAGCCGGCAGTCGTCGCCCCCGAGCCGCTTGTCGGCCGGCAGCGCGCAGTAGGGGTGCTGGAGGAACTCGAAGATCCGCGGGAAGAACAGGTACGCCACGATCACGCCGAGGGCGATGGCGAGCGCGCTCTTGACCAGGCGGTTGCGCAGCTCGGTGAGGTGCTCGACCAGCGTCATCCGCGCGTCGTCGGGGTGCGCGGCCCGGCGCCGGGGGCGGCTCAGGCGCGCGGTGTCGGCCATCGCGGCGTTCTAGGCGGCGGCGCTCAGCGCTGGTCGGTCTTGGTGGTCCGCTGCGCGGCCTTCCACTGCTGGAACTCCTGGAACTCCCGCGCCTCGCGGTCGGCGTCGCTCTCGGCCGTCGTGCCCGCGGGCAGCGCCGAGGGCTTGCTCTCGTCCTCGCGCAGGCCCTTGGTCTCGGCCTTGAGGATGCGTGCCGACCGCCCGAGCGAGCGCGCCATGTCGGGGAGCTTCTTCGACCCGAACAGCAGCACGAGCACGAGCAGAATGAGGATGAGCTCCCACCCTTGGGGCAAGTTCATGTGCCGTCCTTCGGCCGAGGTCCGCTTCGCGAGTGTACGCGCGCACCAGTCGTTCGCCGTGGCGCTCCGACCGGTTCGTCGCGTTCTCCCTGTACCTCCTCCAACGCGGCAGCCGCCTCTCCGACTCGCTCCGCCGCCGCCCCCACCGTCCTGCCCAGCGACTTCACCCGCCGGAACAGCCCGATCGCCACCAGCACGAGCACGACGAGGCCCGCCAGAAACACGACGACAGCGAGCACGACGACGACAGCCACCGGGAGATCGTAACGACGGAGGGGGGCTGCCAGGTTCCGCGACTAAAGCGACGTAGTCGCCCTAGCGGAACCAGGCAGCCCCCCTCCGGAGGCGTTGAGGACCTACGCGGTGACCTGCGCGGCAGCGGCGGCGAGCAGGTCGGACGAGTTCAGGTGGAGGGCGAAGTCGAGGAGGTCGTCGTAGGTGAGCGCGGGGCCGGTGTGGGCCTCGAGCGCCTCGGCAGGCAGCTCCCAGACCTCGGCGCGCACCCCGCCGCTCATGAGCAGCGAGACGACGTGGTCGTCGGCCGGCTTGCGCACCTGCTCCGTGCACTTCGGGCAGACGAACGTGTAGTACGACTGCGGCGCGTGGCTGCACACCATGAGCGTGACGTCCTTGGACGTGAGCTCGACCTCGCCACACCCCGGGCAGGAAGCCTTGATCGTGGTCACCGTCGTCGTCCTTTCGCCGCGCCCCCGCCTTCTCCGGCGGACAACGAAGTTCTCGGCAGGATCGCGAAAATGCTTGACCGCCGCCCGGGGCCATCCCCCGGGGGTCCGTCCGGGCTAGTCCGGAGGGGCGAAAGCGGACGTCAGGCGCCGTACGCCGCCAATGCCGCGGCGGCGGTGGCGCGGACGTCGTCGGCGAGGCCGGCGGGCGTGACGACGCGGGCGGCGGGGCCGAGCCGGAGCAGCAGGCGGCGCAGCCAGCCGTCGTCGTGGACGCGCAGGGCGACGCGGACGGCGCCGCCGTCGAGCTCGGTGACGGACTCGTGCGGGTAGTAGTCGGCGACCCAGCGGGCGTCGCGGGTCAGCTCCAGCTCCACGAGGGGGTCGCTGGGGGCGGCGACGTAGAGGCCGTCGGCGACGTCGCGGGGTGCCACGTCGGACGGCACCTCGGCGGGCAGGTCGAGCTCGACGGCGTCGAGGACGCGGTCGAGCCGGAACAGCCGGACGTCCTCGACCCGCCGGCACCAGGCCTCGAGGTACCAGCGGCCCTCGACGTTGAGCACGCGCATCGGGTCGACGTCGCGCTCGGAGACCTCGTCGCGGCCGGGGTTGTGGTAGCGCAGGTGCATGCGGCGGCGGCGTTCGACGGCGCGTTCGACGGCGGCGAGGGTCTCCCCGGCCTCGTCCAGCGACACCTCGACCCGCCCGGCGGTCGACTCCATCGCGGACGCGCAGGCGGCCTCCAGCTTGGCGAGCGCCCGGTCGAGCGCGTCGCGTTCGACCAGCCCCGGCTCGGACGCGAGCGCCCGCGCGGCGACGACGAGCGCCAGCGCCTCCTCGGGCGTGAGCGTCAGCGGCCGCGCCATCGTGTCGGCGTTGCCGACCGTGATCCGGTCGCCCTCGTACGACACCTCGATCAGGTCGCCGGGCGTGTAGCCGGGGAGCCCGCAGAAGAACAGCAGGTCCAGGTCGTCGCGGAGCTGCCGCTCGCTCACACCGAACACGTCCGCCGCCTCGGCCATGGCGATGCCGGGGTGCTGCTGGAGGTACGGCACCAGCGCGAGCACCCGCGCCAGCCGGCTCGCGGTGCGGCTCACGCGACCACCCGGCGCAGGCGTTCGACCACGGCGGCGCGCGCCTCCGGCGGCGACACGACGACCGCGTCGGGGCCGAAGCCGCAGAGCCACTCGGCGAAGCGTTCGACGTCGCCGAGCGGCACCTCGGCGCGGGTCCACCCGTCCGGCTCGTCGGTGAGCGCGGTCGCCGCGCGCCGCACGTCCCACGCCGCGCCGGGCGCCAGCCGCACGACCGCCGTCCCCGTCGCCGGGTCGTTGTCGAACGGCGCCACCTCGGCGCGCAGGTCCACCCCGTCCGGCACGGTGAACGCCCCCGGCCGGCCCACGCGCCGCACCTCGCCCGCGACCCGCGACAGCTTGAACACGCGGCGTTCGCCGC
This sequence comes from Mycobacteriales bacterium, assembly GCA_035714365.1. Lineage (GTDB taxonomy): Bacteria > Actinomycetota > Actinomycetes > BP-191 > BP-191 > BP-191. The sequence goes on from DASTMB010000066.1 coordinate 20,545, forward strand.
GGTCGCGGTCGTGGCCGACGACGTACCAGTTGCCGTGCCGGTGCACCAGCCCCCACGGCTCGACCGTGCGCTCCACCGGCGCGTCGGCGTACGACGGCCGGTAGGGGAACGACACCGCCTGCGCCGCGCGCACCGCCGCCAGCAGCGGCTCGAACGCCGCGTCCCGCGCCGCCACCCGCGGCTCGATGCCGGCCGTGGCGACCGGGTCGATGCCCGCGGCGCGGAGCTTCAGCAACGCGCTGGCGCTCGCGTCGGCGAGCCCCGCCGACTGCCACAGCCGCGCCGCCAGCGCGACCGCCGCCGCCTCGTCCGGCTCCAGCGGGATCGGCGGCAGCTCGTAGGACTCGCGCGGCACGCGGTAGCCGAGCTCGTCGCCCCACGCGTCGACCGGCTGCGTCTCCAGCGGCACGCCGAGGTCGCGCAGCTCCTCCTTGTCGCGCTCGAACATCCGCCGGAACGTCTCGTCGTCGCCCTGGTCGTAGCCGGGCACGACGGAGCGGATCTGCTCGATCGTCACCGGCCGCCGCGCCGAGAGCAGCATCAGCAGGAGGTTGACCAGCCGCTCCAGCTTCGTCGCCGACACGCTCAGACCGTATAACGCCGGACCGGCGATGGTTGACGCGGCCGCCACCACACTGGTAAACAGCACAACCTTTGACACGAAATGGGGGGCGGACAATGGCACGGCGCGCTTCACGTGCTGGTCGATTCTGCACATGCCTTGCGGCGACGGCGCTCACGATCGGCTTCCTCCCGGTGCTTCCGGCAGGTGCGGCCGCGGCGTCAGCGCCCTATGACTATCCCGTCGATCCGGGCACCGCCGCCTGGTTCGCGTTCACCACGCACGAGCAGATGGTTTCCGCGACGCAGATTCCCACCACGGTCCTCGGCGGGATGAGCACGCACGACCTGGTGACGACGGTGCTGGACTACCCGTTGTTCATGGACCGGCTGGCGTTCAACTCCCCACAGCAGGGCATCGACGTCATGGCGTCGCGCTTCAACGGGATCGGCGCGCTGTTCGGTCGTCCGGACGCGGCCACGACGTTGCTCGATCTCTACGGCACGTTGGTGGCGGAGGCGCCCGCGGGCTCGGCCGCGCTCGTCGACCCGGTGCATGCCGAGCGCATCGTGGAGGTCGAGACCCTCCTCGCGCAGCTCCCGATGCTCGACCAGCTCGATGCGGCGCAGCGGCTCGACGCGGTGATCACCGTCGCGCAGGACCGGCTGCGAGCGGTTCAGGCGGAGCCGACGTTCTACGGGCCCTCGGGCGAGGAGTCGCCGTTGTTGCTGGCCGGACGCGCGTGGTACACGTTGAGCAACGCTTCGTACGACCAGAGCAACTTCCTGTCCACCGGTCTCGCCGCCGCGGCGACGGTCCTGGAGGACGTCGAGATGGCTGTGGCGGCCCGAGTCGTCGTGCCTGACGTGACGCTGGCAGCGCGCGAACGTGACTACAACAGCACGGTGCGGACGCCCAACGGTACGTCGGTGCTCGTGATCGTGATGACGTACGAGTTCAGCAGCCAGGACATTGCGAAGGCGAATCGCTACGTAGAGGCGACGTATCCGCATGCCGTTCGTGAGACGGACGCGTCGCGGCGTTACAACTGTCATTCCTACGCCTGGTTCGCCCAGTCGACCTCCAATGTGCGCTGGATGAACTCACCGGGCGACGACCAGTACTGGGGTGATGGAAGCTACCTACTGTGGCATCCGCCTCTTGTCACGAAGTACAACACCCGCTGGTCCTATGCGAACGGTGACCATTCGGCGCTCCGCTTCGAGAACACCGGCAAGACGGTGCACTCGAAGTGGGGAACGCTGCCCAGGATGCGTCACGACTACCTCTACAGCCCGTACACGGACACCCACGAGGACCTGTACTACCGCGCCGGGACCTGACGGGCGGACACCCTCATCGAGTGCCGCACGGAGACGTCACTGCGCTCCGTCGGCGCCGCCCACGTCACCCGAGACGCTGATCAAGTCCACCACGAAGATCAACGTGGAGCTCGGCGGGATTTCCGGGGGGCGTCCCTCGGCGCCGTAGGCGAGGTCAGGCGGGATGATCAGCTCGCGGCGGCCGCCGACGTGCATGCTCAGGACGCCCTGGTCCCAGCCGGGGATGACGTCCTGGTTGCCGAGCCGGAACGTGAACGGGTGGCCGCGGTCCCAGGACGCGTCGAACTCCTTGCCGTTGCGGTAGAGCGCGCCGACGTAGTGGACGGTGACGACCTTGCCGGGCAGCGCGAGGGCGCCGGTGCCGGTGCGGATGTCCTTGGTGACGAGCCGCGTCGGCGGCGGGCCGGACGGGACCGTGATCTTCGGCCGGTCGCTCGGCACGACCGCCGCCGGCGTGGTCCGCGTCTGCGCGCGGTCCTCCCCCGCGCAGGCCGTCAGCAGCACGGCGGCGAGGGCGGCGGTCAGGACGGCAGGGGCGCGGCGCACGGACGTTCTCCACGGGTCGGGTGACGGCCCCACCACGCTACCGTGCGGCGTGTGATCCGCATGCGCGAGGGCCGCGTCCTGGCGGTGCGGCGCGCGTGGCCCGGCGCGGTCGAGCTGGATGTCACGGTCGACGGCGCCGCGGCGGTCGCGCTCGCGTACCCCGCGCTCGTCGGCGACCCGGAGCCGGGCGACCGCGCGCTGCTCAACACCACCGCCGTCGCGCTCGGCCTCGGCACCGGCGGCTACCACCTCGTCGTCGCGCTGCCCGACCGCCCGCCGCCCGACGCGCCGCCCGCCGGGCACCTGGTCAAGGCCAGGTACACGCCGTTGCAGGCCACCGTCCTCGGCGTCTCCGAGCCCGCCTCGCCGTGGTCCGCCGCGCTCGCCGCCGCCACGAGCGTCGACGGGATGCCGGTCGTCGTCGCCGACCTGCACTCCGCGCTGCCGGCCGTCCTCGCCGGGATCGCCGAACGCCGCCCCGGCACCCGGGTCGCCTACGTCATGACCGACGGCGGCGCGCTGCCGCTGTGGTTCTCCCGCACCGTCGCCGCCGTGCGGCCCGCGCTGGCCGGCACCGTGACGGCGGGGCAGGCGTTCGGCGGCGACCTCGAGGCGGTGACGCTGCACGAGGCGCTGCTCGCCGCGCGGGTGGCGCTCGGCGCCGAGGTCGCGGTCGTCACCCAGGGCCCCGGCAACCTCGGCGTCGGCACGCCGTGGGGGTTCTCCGGCGTCGCCGCCGGCGACGCGGTCAACGCCGTCGCCGCCGTCGGCGGCCGGCCCGTCGCGAGCCTGCGCATCTCGGCCGCCGACCCGCGCGAGCGTCACCGCGGCGTCAGCCACCACAGCCGCACCGCGTACGGTCGCGTCGCGCTCGCCCGCGCCGACGTCGTCGTGCCCGACCTGCCGGAGCCGCTCGCCGGGGAGGTCGCCGCCGACCTGCGCGACAGCGGCATCGCCGCCCGCCACGACGTCGTCCGCGTCGACGCCACCGGGCTGCGGGAGGCGTTGCGGGACAGCGGGTTCCCGCTGTCGACGATGGGGCGGGGGCTGGACGAGGACGAGGCGTACTTCGTCGCCGCCGCGGCCGCCGGCCGGCACGCGGCCGGGCTGCTGTGAGCGAGCCGCCGCCGGTCCGCCGGGTGCTCGTCGGCGTCGGCCTGCGCATCTTCGGCGCGAACCTCCTCGGCGCCGTCCTCGCGTTCGTCTACCTGGCCTGGGTGTCGCCGTTCCCGCCGTCGATCACGCCCGAACGCCGCGCCCACATCACGCGCGTCAACGTCGTGGTGTTCACGGCGTTCATGACCCTGATGGGGGCGGTCGTCAGCCTGCTCATGGACCGCTGGCTGCGGCGCGAGTCGCAGTGGGCGACCGACGGCCGCCCGCCGTCACCGGACGAGGTGGAGCGGATGCTGCGGCTCCCGCACCGGCTGCTCGTGCTGCCGGGGATCGTCTGGGTGCTGGCGTCGGCGACGTTCGCGCTGCTCCAGCTCCGCTTCGACGTCGGCTGGGTCATCGTCGCGCGCGTCGGCACCAGCATCGCGCTCGGCGGCGTCATCACCTCGACGCTGACGTACCTGCTCGCCGAGCGCGCGCTGCGGCCGGTGTCCGCGCTCGTGCTCTCCTACGGCGTCCTCGACCGCCCGCGCGCGCCCGGCATCCTGCCGCGCGTCGTCGTGTCCTGGCTGCTGTCGTCGGCGCTGCCGCTGTTCTCGGTCGGGCTGACCCAGGCGTTCCGCACGCCCGACGAGCGCCGCCACCTGGCCGGGCCGGTGTGGTTCCTCGTCGTCGTCGGGCTGGTCGTCGGCGCGACCGCGATGGTGGTCGCCGCGAAGTCGGTGAGCGAGCCGATCTCCGACGTCCGCGCCGCGCTCGGCGAGGTGCAGCGCGGGCGGCTCGAGGTCTCCGTGCCGGTGAAGGACGCGTCCGAGGTCGGCCTGCTCCAGACCGGCTTCAACGCCATGGTGGCCGGCCTGCGCGAACGCCGCCGCCTCCAGGACATCTTCGGCCGCCACGTCGGCGAGGAGGTCGCCCGCCAGGCCCTCGACCGCGGCGTCGAGCTCGGCGGCGAGACCCGCGATGTCAGCGTGCTGTTCGCTGACGTCATCGGCTCCACGTCGCTCGCCCAGGCGCTCCCCGCCGAGGAGCTGGTGCGCGCGCTGAACGCGTTCTTCGGCGCCGTCGTCGCGAGCGTGCGCGAGGAGGGCGGCTGGGTGAACAAGTTCGACGGCGACGGCGCGCTCTGCGTCTTCGGCGCCCCCGGCGACCTGCCCGGCCACCGCGCCGCCGCCCTGCGCGCCGCGCGGCGCCTGCGCGACCGGCTCGCCGCGCTGCGCGCCGAGACCGGCATCGAGGCCGGCATCGGCGTCTCCTCCGGCCCGGCCACGGCCGGCAACGTTGGCGCCGAGGAGCGGTTCGAGTACACCGTCATCGGCGACCCGGTGAACGAGGCCGCGCGGCTCACCGAGGCCGCCAAGGCGCACCCGGCGCGGGTGCTCGCCAGCGAGCCGTCGGTGCGTGGCGCGGGCGACGAGGCGGCGGCCTGGGCGCGCGCCGGGGCCGAGACGCTGCGCGGGCGGGCCGCGCCGACGACGTACTACGCGCCGTCCTGAGTTACCACTGCCGCGCCCACGGCGGCGCCGGCGGCGGCTCCGGCGTCCCCGCCGGCACGAACGCCGCCTCCGCCGCGAGCGCGCCCCGCGCCGGCCCGGCCGGCCAGATCGCGGCGCCGTTCGGCTCGCGCAGGATCAGCGCCGCGCCGCGCTTCACCGCGCCGTGGACGCGGACCGTCCCGGCGACGGCGGGCGGCAGGCTCCGGCCCGGCACCAGCGGCACGGCCACCACCTGGCCCAGCCGCGTCGCGCCCGCCGGGGCGACGAGCAGCCACGGCCGCCGCCGCACCACCCGCGTCCACGCCACCACGTCGACCGGCCTGCTCGGCTCCCGCGCCGCGCGCGTCACCCGGCCCGGCCAGGCCAGCGCGCGCCAGGCCAGCGCGAACGCCACCAGCGCCGCCAGCGCGCCGTACCCGCCGAAGCCGACGGTGTCGCCCGCCCGCGGGTCCAGCTCGCCCACCCGGTAGGTCACCGGCAGCGTGTCGCCGAGCCGGTACCGCGCCGCCTCCTCCGGCGACAGCGGCCGGACGTTCGAGCCGTGCTGCCGCTCGTCGAAGAACCGCACCGAGATCGCCGGGCGCCCGTCGGGGGTGCGGCCGTTGACCACCAGCCCGTCGACCGTCCGCAGCGCCGCCGGGCGGGTCACCGCGTCCGCCGCGAGGTTGCCGAACAGCAGCGCCAGCAGCGCGAACGCCACCGCCGCCACCGCGAGCCCGGCGCTCACGCCGCGCACCCGCGGCCGCCGGTCGCGCAACGGCGCCGGCGGCGGGCCCTCCGGCACCGTCGCCGCCACCTCGCGCAGCGGGTCCAGGTGGACCCGCCGCCCGGTGTGCACCGCGACCAGCACGCCGGCCGCCGCGGCCGTCACCACGCCGAGCACCACCAGCACCACCAGCGGTGCCGCCGGGTCCGCCTGGTCGTCGGGCAGCAGGTAGTCCGTCGGGTCCTGCGGGTTCACCAGCACCCGCACCGCGTCGCCCTCGGAGCGGTCGAGGTCGTAGCCGTACGGCACCCGCACGTCACCGAGCCGCGGGTCGTTCGCGACCGCGTCGAACCCGCCGCCGTCGCCCTGCGACCGCAGGTGCGCGTCGACCGCGACGTAGCTCACCCGCTCGTCGCGCGCGTACTCCCGCTCCTCCGCCAGCCAGGCCGCGGCGTAGACGCCGAGCAGCACGCCGAACGCCACCAGCGCGAGCAGGATCCGCGTCGCCGTCCCGGCCCCGCTGCCCGTCGCGTGCCACCCGGCGGCGGTCCACGGGTCGCCCCGCCCCGGCCCCGCCGGCACCGGCGGCCGGTACGGCGGCACCGGGTACGGCGCCTGCTGGTACGGCGGCGTCGCGTACGGCACCGGGTACGGCTGCGTCGGGTAGGGGGGCGGCGGGTTCGCGGGCGGCGGCGGGGCGGGCGGCCGGTACGGCGGCGGCGGGGCCGGGTAGCCCGACGCGTACGGCTCGCCCGGCGCGACCCCCCACCCCTGCCGCGGGGCGGCCGGCCGGTCCTCCGGCACCGCCCATGGGTCGAAGGCGCCCCCCTCGCGGTCGCCGCCCACTACATGCTCGCGATCAGCTTCTCGACGCGTTCGTCCACCGCCCGGAACGGGTCCTTGCAGAGCACGGTCCGCTGCGCCTGGTCGTTGAGCTTCAGGTGCACCCAGTCGACCGTGAAGTCGCGGCGCTTCTCCTTCGCGCGGCGGATGAACTCGCCGCGCAGCCGCGCCCGCGTCGTCTGCGGCGGCGTCTCCATCGCCTCGGTGATCGTCACGTCGTCGGTCACGCGCTCCACGGCACCCTTGCGTTCCAGCAGGTAGTACAGGCCGCGTTCCCGGTTGACGTCGTGGTACGCCAGGTCCAGCAGCGCCACCTTCGGCGACGACAGCGGCAGCTTGTGCTTCGCGCGGTACCGCTCCACGAGCTGGTACTTCGTCACCCAGTCGACCTCGCGCGCCACCAGGTCCAGGTCGCCGGTCTCGATCGCGGTGAGTGTGCGGCCCCACAGGTCGAGGACGCGTTCGGCGATCGGGTCGCTGCCGCGCCGGGTCACGAAGTCGCGCGCCTTCGCGTGGTACTCGTGCTGGATCTCCAGCGCGCTCGCCTCGCGGCCGTTGGCGAGCTTCACCCGCTTGCGGCAGGTGATGTCGTGGCTGACCTCGCGGATCGCCCGGATCGGGTTCTCCAGCGTCAGGTCGCGCATCACGACGCCGGCCTCGATCATCCGCAGCACCAGGTCGGTCGTGCCGACCTTGAGCAGCGTCGTCGTCTCGTTCATCGTCGAGTCGCCGACGATGACGTGCAGCCGGCGGAACCGCTCCGCGTCCGCGTGCGGCTCGTCGCGCGTGTTGATGATCGGGCGGCTCCGCGTCGTCGCCGACGACACGCCCTCCCAGATGTGCTCCGCGCGCTGGCTGACGCAGTAGACCGCGCCGCGCGGCGTCTGCAGCACCTTCCCCGCCCCGCAGAGGATCTGCCGGGTCACGAGGAACGGGATCAGCACGTCGGCCAGCCGGCTGAACTCGCCGTGCCGCCCGACGAGGTAGTTCTCGTGGCAGCCGTAGGAGTTGCCGGCCGAGTCGGTGTTGTTCTTGAACAGGTAGATCTGCCCGGCGATCCCCTCCTCGTGCAGCCGCTGCTCCGCACTCGCCAGCAGCGACTCGAGGATCCGCTCGCCCGCCTTGTCGTGCGCCACCAGGTCGACCAGCGAGTCGCACTCCGGCGTCGCGTACTCCGGGTGGCTGCCGACGTCGAGGTAGAGCCGCGCGCCGTTCTCCAGGAACACGTTGGACGAACGCCCCCACGACACGACCCGGCGGAACAGGTACCGCGCCACCTCGTCCGGCGACAGCCGCCGCTGGCCGCGGAACGTGCACGTCACGCCGTACTCGTTCTCGATGCCGAAGATGCGCCGGTCCATCAGGCCCCGCCGGGCGGCGCGAGGCCGCGGGCCGGCGGCTCGGTCGCTGTCATCGGCTGCCCTTCCGGGAGGCTGGCGGAGCATGGTCCCGGCTCGCGCCGGACCGCCCGCTGATCGTAGTCGCGCGGGCCGTCCGGAGTACGCGGAGCGGCGGCGCGGCAGGAGACGCCAGGCGCGCGGCGAACCTTCGGGGTCAACACACCTTGCCGGTGGGGCTCGTAATGGGGGGGCCACGCCTGAGCCCTGGGGGGCATCGATGACGCGCTGCCGCGCGCTCCTGATCACGTCGTGCACGCTCGCCGCCAGCCTCGTCGCCGGGGCGGCCGCCGCCGGCGGTCCGCCACCGGCACCGACCGGCCGCGCCGCCGGCCTGGCGAAGCCGGAGCGCGCCGACGACCGGTCGAAGCGCCTGCGCGCCGCGCTCGGGGCGCGCTGGAGCGCCAGCCCCGACGTCGTGACGTACGGCTTCGGCGACGCGAACGGCTACCACGTGACGGCCGCGCGGCAGCGCGAGGGGTTCGCCTGGCGGGCCGTCGCGACCATCCAGCCGGACGGCTACGCCGAAGACGAGTGGTCCGGACACTCGTGCCTGACCGGTGACGGGCGCTACGTCGTCGCGGTCGTCGCGCCGCGGCACTTCGCGAACCGGCCCGCGCTGCGCGACCGGGGCGCGAGCGCCTACGTCGTCTCGCTCGCGAACGGCTCGGTCCGGCTCGTCGCGAGCGGCGTCGCGATGAAGTACCACACGCCCGGGTGCGGCACCGGCTCGGACGCCGTCGTGCTGCGCCACCTCGGCGTGGACCAGGAGGCGACGGAGCTGCTCACGGTCGACGCGGCGCACGCCCGCGTCACGGCGACGACGCTCGTCACCGGCCAGGTGACGTCCGCGGTCCCGACCCGCCACGGCGTCGTCGGCGCGATGGGGCCGAACGTCGTCCGCCTCGCCGGCGACGGCCCGCCGGTCCGCGCCGCGCGCACGCCGGGCACGCCGTTCTCGCTGCGCCCCAACGCCTCCGGCGGCGTCGACTACCTCGTCGCCGACGGCGCCACCACGCGGGTGTTCGCGACGGCCGGCGCGGCGCGGGCGGCGACGGCGCTCGGCACCGGCCGCCTCGACCGGGTCGCGCTGTTCCTCGGGCGCGGCGGGCGCAACGTCGTCGCGGGGCTGCCGGCGGGGAGCCCGGCCGGCGCGCTGCGCCGCGTCGCCGGCGACGTGCCGGTCGCGCTGCTCGCCGGCGCCTCGCTGGACGGGCACGTCACGCTCGCGCACCCGGACAAGGCGGCGGACCGCGCGCGGCTGGCGGGCGCGGCGAGCGACCCGGACCACCCCGGCGCGACGGCGCCGGGCGCGGACGTGCGGATGCTCGCGGCGTCGGACGGCAAGCCGTTGCCGAACGCGCTCGCGACGCTGCCGGCGGGCCACGTGACGCCGGCGTTCCGCTCCCCGGCCCTGCCCGCGGCGCCCGTCGGCGGCCGCCTCGGGACGAGCGTCGCCGGCCCGCTCGGCGTCACCGGCAACTCCACGACGCCGACCTGCGCAGTGCCGCGCAACCACCTCCAGCGCCAGGTCCCGCAGCCGACCGCCGCGCGGCTCGACTGGGCCGCCGAGGCGGCGGTGCGCGGGCTGCTCACCGCGGCGAACGGCAACGGCCGCCCGGCGAACTACCTCAACATGGGGCTCGCGGCGTACGCGCCGAACACCGACTTCACGATCCCCGCGCTCTCCGGCGCCGCCGCCGGCCAGGGCATCCCCCGCCTCGTCGTCGAGGGGATCATGGCGCAGGAGAACGCGTACCGGCACGCGTCGCGGCGCGCCCTCCCCGGCCTCGCCGGCAACCCGGCGATCTCCGACTACTACGGCAGCGACGGCGGCCTCGACACGATCGACTACGACCAGGCCGACTGCGGCTACGGCGCCATGCAGGTCACGACGGGCATGCGCGCGAGCGACACCACCCCGTACTCGGCCAACGGCAAGACGAAGATCGCGGTCGACTACGCCGAGAACGTCGTCGCCGGCTCGAAGATCCTGGCGGGCTTCTGGAACCAGCTCTACGCGCAGGGCATCACGCTCAACGGCGGTGACCCGCGCTACCTGGAGAACTGGTACCTCGCGCTCTGGGCCTACAACACCGGCCTCCAGCCGAACGCCAAGAACGGCAACACGACCGGCTGCTCGCCGTCGAGCACCTGCACCGACGGCTACGGCAACTGGGGCCTCGGCTGGACGAACAACCCGCGCAACGCCGACTACGAGCCCACCCGCCAGCTCTTCCTCCGCGCGACCTACGCCGACGCGGAGACGCCCGGGGACTGGCCGTACCAGGAGCGTGTCCTGGGCTGGATGGAGACGCCGATCCTCGACTACAAGGGGAGCCCGTCCTACACCGGGCCGTCCTACCCGGCCGGCCGGTCGGTGCTCAACATGCCGTCGTACGACGCGTTCTGCACGCTCGCCGACGACCACTGCTCCCCCACCTACCAGAGCCCGTACGGCGACGCGCTCGACTACTGCACGCTCGACGTGCAGGGCCCGGTCTACCGGCACTGCTGGTGGCACACGGCCGTGACCTACGCGTCCTGCGCGACGGAGTGCGCGGTCGCGTCCTTCACCTACGCGAGCACCGACCACGAGCCGGGCATGACCAACCCGCACCCGCCGGCCTGCGACTCGGACCGGCCCGCGACCGCCGTCCTCGTCGACGACCAGCCGGAGCCGGACTACAACGTCGTGGGCTGCGGCACGCGGAACTGGAGCAGCAACGGCACGTTCTCCCTCACCTGGGGCTCCGACGCCACCGGCGTGCCGGTCGGGCAGATCGACCTCCACCAGCTCGGCGCGGGTCTCGGCGGGCACACGTGGTTCGCCAAGAACCGCACCGCGAGCGACACCGCGCACCGGGTCACCGGCACCTGGACGCCGCCGTCGACCATGGCGCCCGGCCTCTACGTCATCGCCGCGCACGTCCCCGAGGCGGGCGCGAGCACCGCGTCCGCGCGGTACCTCATCACGCAGGCGGACGGCACGTTCGTCGAGCGGGTCGTGGACCAGCACCTGCACCAGAACGTGTGGGTCGGCCTCGGCGCCGCGACCCTCGGCCCCGGCTCGAAGGTGACCCTCAGCAACGCCACCGACGACCCGAACCCGGGCGTGCACGACGTGGCGTTCGACGGCATGGCGTTCGTCGCGGTCAGCGGGACCGTGGTCGAGAAGCAGATCGACGTCGTGTCCATCTTCAGCGAGAACCAGGACCTCGACGCGAACGACCCCTGGTGGATGCCGTCCCCGGACACGCCGTTCACATCGCGGCAGAAGCTCTACGACTGGGCGGTGAAGTACAGCTCCGGCCTGCTCGCGCCGGGCGGGTACTCCGGCGGCATCAGCTACCCGCCGTGCGGCGCGCTCACCGGGCAGAACGCGCGCTGCATCGGGCCGAAGACGCGCGACGCGTTCCAGGCGTGGTTCAACGACGTGCAGGCCGCGGGGACGAGTCCGACCGCGCACCCGCCGGGCAAGAGCATCCCGAGGTGGCTCGCGTTCGCCAACGACGTCCCGACGGCGAGCATCGTCACGCGCGGTCCGAACGCCACGCTCTCCGACGACGAGAGCTACAAGATCCGCACGCGGATCAAGGCGTCGTACGTCGTCTCCGGCGTCAGCGTCGTGCCGGGCTCGGTGAGCCAGTCCGTCGAGCAGCGCACCGGCGACACCGCGCTGCCGGCGTTCATGAAGGACGTGTTCGCCGCGTACGAGGCCGACTACGGCATCCGCCGGCCCAACCTCGACTACGACAACTACGACCTCAACGTCTACACGCACGAGGCGACGCACGTGAACGCCAACAGCACCCGCGAGTTCCCCGGGCGCGCCTACCGTGACCACACGTCCGCGCCGAAGCTCACGGACAACGGCACCTGCGTCGCGCTCAAGACCATCGGCGGCGGTGTCATCGGCTACCGGCCGATGCTCGGCGCCGAGGTCGTCAGCGCCGAGGTCGACCGGTGGCGCGACGACGCGAACGCCGCCGTGGACGCCGGGCGCGCTCCCGCGGTCGTCGGCGACTTCGCCAGCGAGATCTTCAACGGCTTCTACAAGACCGGGATCGCCGGCGCGCTGTGGAACCACGCCGGCCCGATCTGGAACCAGACGTCGCTGCGGCTCTGCGGCACCGGCGAGGTCCGGCCGGACCCCGACCTGCACACGATCGTGCAGGCGAGCTACATGCCCGACGTGTACGTCTACGTCGACGGGCAGCTCACCGGGCAGGACGGCAAGCCGGCGACCGGGCCGGTGACCAGGGGCGACTTCCGGAACTTCACCAACAACCCGGCCGCCGCGCCGAACGGCAACGCGTTCGGGCTCTGCGACATCGGCGGCCGCGACCGCGGCGGCAACCCGTGGAGCATCGCGCTGCTCGACAGCGTCGACACCCGCCCGGACCACGCCGTCTACTGCGACCACGACACGTTCTGGGACCCGGGAGAACCCGGGTGAGCCCGCCGCGGGCGTACGGCCTCGCCTGGCTCGCGGTGGCCCTGCTCGGGCTGCTCGGCGGCGGCTTCGGCCTGGTGCTCGTGACGCTGCCGGCCGTCGGCGTGGCGGCCGTCGCGCTCGCCGCGGGCGCGCTGCCCGCGCCGCGCGGGCGGCTCGTCGCGGCGGCGGACGCCCTGACCGTGGCGGCGTTCTTCGGCCTGGCCGAGTGGCGCTTCACGCACGGCGGCGACGGGCTGGTCCGCGACTACGGCAGCGCCCTGCACCGCCACGCGTTCCCCCACGCCGCCGGGTGGATCGCACTGCTGAACGCCGCGGCCGCGGCGTTCGTCCTCCTCGCGACCGTGCCCGCCGGCCGCGAGGCTCGTTGACCCGCTGACCCTGCCTCGCCCGTGGCTCGCCACGCGCGTTCAGGTCTGGCCGCCGCCTTCGGCGGCCGTGGGGTGGGAGATCCGTCCGCGCGACCTCGCGACCGCGAGGTCCACCACGAGAGGTGTTCCATGAAGTCGTTCCTCCGTTCCTTCCGCGTGCGCGCGATCGCCGCGCTCGCGGTCCTCATCGCGCTCGCGCCGGTGCACGGCGCGCAGGCGAGCAACCGCGTGTTCACCGACATCGGTGTCACGCGCAACGGCCAGGGCTACGCGCTCATCGCGGAGTCCGGCGAGGTCTACGCGTTCGGCAGCGTGCAGTACCGCGGCAACCCGGTCGGGTTCACCGGCCGGATGGTCGGCATCTCGGTGACCGACGACGGGCTCGGCTACGTCGCGATCTCCAGCGCCGGCCAGGTCTACGCGTTCGGCACCGCCGTCTACCGCGGCAACCCGACCGGCTTCACCGGGCAGATCGTCGACGTGTCGGTCACCTCCGACGGCCTCGGCTACGTCGCGATCTCCAGCGCCGGGCAGGTGTACGCGTTCGGCAGCGTCGTCTACCGCGGCAACCCCGTCGGCTTCGGCGGCACCATCTCCAGCATCTCCACC
>DASTMB010000067.1 GCA_035714365.1 Mycobacteriales bacterium
CCACCGCCACGTCCCGCAGCCGCCAGAGCACGTCCGCGTTGACCCACGCCGCCTCGCGCGCCTTGTCGATGCTCCAGTTGCCGAGCAGGTCGAGCACCGGCGACAGGTCGCGGTCGACGGTGCGCACCACCTCGTCCTCGAACGACTGCCGCACCTGCTGCTCGATCGAGCCGAGCAGCGCGTTGACCCGCAGGTAGTCGTCGTGGATCGCGGCCGGCACCAGCCCGCGCTGCTCGCACGTCGTCACCACGGCGATGGGCAGGTCGTGGTTGATGTGGGCGTTCATCCCGGCGATCGCGAACTGCACCGCCAGCACCCGCGGCGCCGCCCGCCGCGCGAACAGCGGCGCCCACGCGCGCGGCACCCGCTGCCCGGCGTCCGCCGCGTCGACGGCCGCCAGGAACAGCTCGGCGAACGTCACGTCCAGCGCCGTCATCGCGTCCGGGTCGGCGAAGTACCCGGCGCCGATCCGGTCGCGCACCAGCTCGGTCACCTGGAGGTACATCCGGTCGAAGCAGGCCACGCCGTCACCCGGCGGCAGCGCCGCCTCGATCGCCGCCATCCGCGCGACCACGTCCGCGATGCTGTCCGGCGGCGTGCCGCCGCCGCCGTCGTCGGTGCGTACCATCCCCCGTCCTCCCGTCAGGGCGTGCGGCCCATGAACCCGAGCAGCCGGTCCCGCACCGGCGCGTCGTCCGGCACCGGCACCGCGTGCGCGAACGGCATCCCCTCGCCGCGGTACTGGTCCGGCAGCGTCGCCACCGCCCGGTCGTAGGTCACCGCCAGCTCGTCGTCGGTGAACGGCGGCTCCTGCCCCGTCGCCCGCGCCAGGTCCAGGCCGTGCGTGACGTACTCCATCAGCGTCATGCCGAGCACGTTCGCCGCGGGCAGCTCCATCGAGGAGAGCTTCACCGTCCGGTCCGTGCCGTGCTCCCGCCAGCCGCGGACGCACTCCGCCGCGGCCGCGCGGAAGTCGCCGGCCGGGTCGTCGGAGGCGTAGGCGTTCGGGTCGCCCTCGAACGTCCGGCCGTTGGCGCCCTCCGCGAACGCCCGCAGCCAGCCGACCATGTGGAACACCAGCGTCTTCACGTCGTACTCGGGGCAGGGCGTCGGGTCGCCGTGCTGCTCCGGGCGCACGTTCTCGATCAACGTCGCGCCCTTGTCCAGGACGCCCTCCAGCACATCGACATCGCTCATGCCCGCATCCTGCCCCAACGCGCCGTGGTACCACAGTGGTACCATCACCTCATGGCGCTGAACCTGCGTACCGACGAGACGCTCGACACGGCTCTGTCCACGCTGGCGGCAGCCGAGGGCGTGTCGAAGCAGGAGGTCATCCGCCGCGCGGTGCTGGACCGGTACGAACGCGCCGGGCACCAGGCAGCCGTCGACGCGAGCGCGCAGCGGATGGTCGAGCGCTGGGGTGATGTCCTCGACCGCCTCGGCTGCGTGTGACCTACCTCGACCTGGAGGACCTGCTCCGGCTGGTCCGCCTACTGGGGGCCGGGCCGGTGCGCGACGTGGGCCTGCTCGACTCGGCGGCGGCGCGGCCGCGGTCGACGGCGTTCGGGACGGACGCGTACCCGACGCTCGCGCTGAAGGCGGCTGCCCTGCTGCACTCGATCGCCGGCAACCACGCGCTCGTCGACGGCAACAAGCGGCTCGCCTGGCTCGCGACGGTGGTGTTCCTCGACCTGAACGGCGCGGCAACGGCGCTGGCCGACGACGCGGCGTTCGCCTTGGTGATGGACGTCGCCGCCGGCGCGGTCGACGTACCCGATATCGCGGACCGGCTCGACGTCACGCCGTAACGGTCTGCTCGTCGGGAAAGGAGCGTCCGTGTCGCTGGTATAGCGGCCGCAGAGCCCGGGTCGCCAGGACGCTATTACCGACCTGGTTGTTCTCCAGGAAGATCCGATCCAGCACGGCGAACTGCGCCGGGCTCAACCTGCCCATCGCGTCGATGCGTCTAGCCGCCGCCTCCGCGTCGTAGTAGTTGCCGGCCGTCCGCAGCGCCTCGAACATCCCGCCGGTGATCCTGTCGCTGAGGCCGGGGAGCCCGGTGAGCCACCCGATCAGAGGTGTGGAGGCGGTCATCGGGTCGGCATCCGACGCGCTGCCCCACTGCGTCGCGCCCGGAAATCCACGTGGCGGTTGCGGTCCGAGGCGCAGGAAGAACATCGGAAGACCACGCCCCAGCGCCCAACCGATTTCCTGGTGGCACCAGGCGCTGTCGTTGACCTCCGGGTGGACCAGCCCGGCGAAAACTTCCGCCGTGTTCAGCGCCCGGACGATCTGTTCCTGCCACTGCCGGGTGGGCTCGATGTCCTCGTGTGCGACGAACGCATGCACGCCGACGACAGCGAGCTCGTTCGCGACGTCAGTCGCGAAGCCCTTGTGGTGGGCGGAGTGCGACAGGAACAACCGCACCGTGTCCGGACGCCAGAGTCCCGAGGGGTCTGCTGCGGCGGCGGCACCCAGCACTTCTGTCACATCGACGTCGAAGACAGCGCTGTACACCTCCACGAGCGTCTGGTCGGGCGCGTCGGACAATCGCCTCGCGATGACCTCGCCGACGAAGTCGTATCCGAGATCCACCTCGTCCAGCCCCGCCTCGTGCAGGACGAGGTTGATCGGTGGTGCCGGTACATCGTCGGGCAGGGTGCCTTTGGCGACCGCGTCGAGCACCTGGCGAATCAGTCGGACCCGATCACGCATCGCCAGCGGCATGACGCGAGCGTACGTCCCACGCTCTCGGGACGCTCCTCGGGGATGATGGGCGCATGACACGACCTGCCGCGCCGTTCGGGACCGTGCTCACGGCGATGGTGACGCCGTTCCGCGACGACGGCTCCCTCGACCTCGACGGCGCCGCCGCGCTCGCGACCCACCTGGTGGACCTCGGCAACGACGGCCTCGTCGTCAACGGCACCACCGGCGAGTCGCCGACCACCACCGACGACGAGAAGGAACGCCTCGTCCGCGCCGTGGTGGAGGCCGTCGGCGACCGGGCGCACGTCGTGGCGGGCGTCGGCACCAACGACACCGCACACACGACCGAGCTAGCGCGTCAGGCGGAGAAGGCGGGGGCGCACGCGCTGCTCGTCGTGACGCCGTACTACAGCAAGCCGCCGCAGGAGGGCCTGCGCCGCCACTTCGAGACGGTGGCCGACGCGACCGGGCTGCCGTGCCTGCTCTACGACATCCCCGGCCGCACCGGCGCGCCGATCGCGACGGAGACGCTGCAACGTCTCGCCGAGCACGACCGGATCGTCGCGGTGAAGGACGCGAAGGACGACCTGGCGGCGGCGAGCGAGGTGCTGGCGACGACCGACCTCGCGTTCTACTCCGGCACCGACGTCCTCAACCTGCCGCTGCTCAGCGTCGGCGCGTGCGGCTTCGTCAGCGTCGTGGGGCACCTGTTCGCGGACCGGCTGAAGGAGCTGGCGGAGGCGTTCTTCGCCGGCGACAACGACCGCGCGAAGGCGATCCACCAGGGCCTGCTGCCCGCGTACACGGGCTTCTTCCGCACCCAGGGCGTCATCACGGCGAAGGCCGCGCTGCGCGCCAAGGGGCTGCCCGCCGGGCCGACCCGGCCGCCGCTGTGCGACGCCACCGACGCCGAGGTCGAACGCCTCACCCGCGACCTGGCCGACGCGGGGTACGCGCTGTGAGCCACCCGCACCCGGAGCTGACCGGGCCGCCGCCGCTGGCCGACGGCGCGTTGCGGGTGGTGCCGCTCGGCGGCCTCGGCGAGATCGGCCGCAACATGACGGTCTTCGAGTACGGCGGCCGCCTGCTGATCGTGGACTGCGGGGTGCTGTTCCCGGAGACGGAGCAGCCGGGCGTCGACCTGATCCTGCCGGACTTCTCCTACGTGCGGGACCGCCTCGACGACGTCGACGCGCTGGTGCTGACCCACGCGCACGAGGACCACATCGGCGCGGTGCCGTTCCTGCTGCGCGAACGCCCCGACATCCGCATCGCGGGCACCCGGCTGACGCTGGCGCTGCTCGACAGCAAGCTCCGCGAGCACCGGATCACGCCAAACCTCGAGACCGTGCGCGAGGGGGACACCCGCACGTACGGGCCGTTCGAGTGCGAGTTCGTCGCCGTCAACCACAGCGTCCCCGACGCGCTCGCGGTCGGCATCCGTACGCCGGCCGGGCTGGTCGTGCACAGCGGCGACTTCAAGATGGACCAGCTCCCGATCGACGGGCGGATCACCGACCTGGGGGCGTTCAGCGAGTTCGGGCGCGAGGGCGTCGACCTGCTGCTGTCGGACTCGACCAACGCGGAGTTCCCCGGCTTCGTGACGAGCGAGCGGGACGTGGGGGAGGAGCTGCGGCGGATCTTCGCGGCGGCGAAGGGGCGGATCATCACCGCCTGCTTCGCGAGCCACGTGCACCGCGTGCAGCAGGTCATCGACGCGGCGCACGAGCACGGGCGCAAGGTGGCGTTCGTCGGGCGGTCGATGGTGCGCAACATGGAGGTCGCGCGCGAGCTCGGCTACCTGCGCGTCCCCGGCGACATCCTCATGAACGCCCGCGAGATCGACGCGCTGCCCGCCCGCCAGGTCTGCCTGGTGTCGACCGGCTCGCAGGGCGAGCCGCTGTCCGCGCTGTCACGGATGGCGAACCGCGACCACCCGGTCCGCATCGAGGCCGACGACACGGTCGTGCTCGCGTCCAGCCTCATCCCCGGCAACGAGAACGCCGTCCACCGGGTCATCAACGGCCTGCACCGCTGGGGCGCCACCGTCCTGCACAAGGGGAACTCCCTCGTCCACGTCTCCGGCCACGCGCCCGCCGGGGAGCTGCTGTTCCTCCTCAACGCCACCAAGCCGGCCAACTTCCTCCCCATCCACGGGGAGTGGCGGCACCTGCGCGCGCACGGCCGGCTCGCCGAGGCGACCGGCGTGCCGCGGGAGCGGATCGTCTACGCCGAGGACGGCGTCGTGGTCGACCTGGCCGACGGCGTCGCGAGCGTCGTCGGCCGCGTCCAGTGCGGCTACGTCTACGTCGACGGCCTGGTCGTCGGCGACGTCTCGGACATGGCGCTGAAGGACCGGCGCATCCTCGGCGACGAGGGGTTCATCACCGTCGTCGTCGTCGTGGACTCGATGACCGGGAAGGTGAGCGCCGGCCCGGAGTTCTTCGCGCGCGGGTTCAGCGACGCGGGGGCGGCGCCGTTCGCGGAGGCGGAGCAACGCGTCGCGGACGCGCTGTCCGGCGCGGGCGCGGAGGGCGTCGGCGACACCCAGGCGTTGCAGCAGCTCGTCCGCCGCGCGGTCGGCAAGTGGGTCTCCGAGACCTACGGCCGCCGCCCGATGATCATCCCGGTCGTCGTCGAGGTCTGACCCGTGGCGCGGCCGGCCGGGCCCCCGCTGCCGGCCGGCCGCGCGCACGCGAGAACGGTCGCGCGGTCGCGCGCCTCCTCCACTGCACGTTCCGGCGCGGCAATGATTACGAACGCCGTCACGGCTGGGGCGTTTGGTGTTTGTGTGACGCCTGTGACGCGGTTACCGTGCGTGCATGGCCTCTCGCGCGCCCAGCACGCCGGCCCGTCAGCGGGCGGCGCGCACGCGCGCGACCATCGACCTCACCGAGGCGGAGCAGGCGGCGTACGACGCCGGCCGCACCCGCGCCGCCCGCAACGCCCGCACCGGCACCCGGGCCGCGCCCCGCACGCCCGCCAAGCGCACCCCGGCGAAGAAGCCCGCCAGCCGCAACGCCGCCCGCAAGCCGGCCGCGCGCAAGCCGGCGAAGCGCCCCGCCTCCGCCCGCCTGCTGCGCGCGCTGGCCCGCGCCGTCGCCGGCATCTGGACGCTGCTCGCCCGCGCGCTCGGCGCCTCCGCGCGCGCCGTCGGTCACGGCGCCCGCGACCTCGACCCCGCCCACCGCCGCGACGGCGCCGGGCTCGGCGCGCTCGCCGCCGCGATCGTCACGGCCGCCGCCTGCTGGTGGCACGCGTCCGGCTTCCTCGGCGGCCCGGTCGAGGCCGTCGTCCGCGGCACGGTGGGCAGCGCGGCCGCGCTGGTGCCGTTGCTGCTGGTGGCCCTCGCCTGGCGGCTGCTGCGGCACCCGGCCGACCCGGCCGCGCGCGGTCGGCTGCTTGTCGGCTGGACCGCGCTCTCCGTCGGCGTCCTCGGCCTGGTCCACCTCGCCCACGGCACGCCCGCGCCGCCCGGCGGCGCGAGCGCGATGCGCCGCGCCGGCGGCATCGCCGGCTTCCTCGGCTCGTCGCCGCTGCGGTCCGCGCTCGGCCCCTACGTCGCCGCGTTGCTGCTCGTGCTGCTCGCGGCGTTCGGCCTGCTCGTCGTCACCGCGACGCCGCTCAACGCGGTCCCCGACCGGCTGCGCGCGCTGCTGTTCCGCCGCGCGCCGGAGGAGGAGACGGCCGCGCCGGAGCCGGAGCCCGAGGCGGAGCCGGCGCAGCGCCGACGCCGCAGCCGCGTCGCCGCCATGGCCGAGCCGGCCGAGGAGCCGGTGCCGGTGGAGCCGGCGTTCGTCGCGCCGCCCGAGCCGCCCGCGCACACGCCGCCGCCGAAGGTCGCCGAGCAGCTCCCGCTGTCCGCCGCCGGCGCCGGCGGCTACGTCCTCCCCGCGCCCGCGCTGCTGCGCGAGGGCACCCCGCCGAAGGCGAAGACCGCCGCCAACGACGCCGTCATCGCCGCGCTCACCAGCGTCCTCGACCAGTTCGACATCGACGCGCAGGTCACCGGCTTCACCCGCGGACCGACCGTCACCCGCTACGAGGTCGAGCTCGGCCCCGCCGTCAAGGTCGAGCGGATCACCCAGCTCTCCCGCAACATCGCGTACGCCGTGAAGTCCCCCGACGTCCGCATCATCAGCCCCATCCCCGGCAAGTCCGCCGTCGGCATCGAGATCCCCAACGTCGACCGCGAGCTGGTGTCCCTCGGCGACGTGCTGCGCAGCAAGAACGCCACCGACGACCACCACCCGCTCACCGTCGCGCTCGGCAAGGACATCGAGGGCGGCTACGTCGTCGCGAACCTCGCGAAGATGCCGCACATCCTCATCGCCGGTGCCACCGGCGCCGGCAAGAGCACGTGCATCAACACGTTGATCACGTCGATCCTCACCCGCGCCACCCCCGACGACGTCCGCCTCGTGCTGGTCGACCCGAAGCGCGTCGAGCTCACCAACTACCAGGGCATCCCGCACCTCGTCACGCCGATCATCACCAACCCGAAGCGCGCCGCCGAGGCGCTCCAGTGGGTCGTCCGCGAGATGGAGAACCGGTACGAGGACCTCGCCTCCTGCGGCGTCCGCCACGTCGACGACTTCAACCGCAAGGTCCGCTCCGGCGAGATCCAGGCGCCGCCGCTGTCCGAACGCGTCTACGCGCCCTACCCGTACATCCTCGTGATCGTGGACGAGCTCGCCGACCTGATGATGGTCGCCCCCCGCGACGTCGAGGACGCCATCTGCCGCATCACCGCCATGGCCCGCGCCGTCGGCATCCACCTCGTCCTCGCCACGCAACGCCCCTCCGTCGACGTCGTCACCGGCCTGATCAAGGCGAACGTGCCGTCCCGGCTGTCGTTCGCCACCGCCTCCCTCGCCGACAGCCGCGTCATCCTCGACCAGCCCGGCGCCGAGAAGCTCGTCGGCCACGGCGACGGACTGTTCCTCCCCATGGGCGCCTCGAAGCCGATGCGCATCCAGGGCGCCTACGTCTCCGAGGCCGAGGTCGAGGCCGTCGTCCAGCATTGCAAGAAGCAGGCCGATCCCGACTACCGCGACGACGTCGTGGGCACCGGCACCATCCCGATCGGCGGCGCCAGCGCCTCCTCCGACGACCTCGGCGACGACGACGACCTGCTCGCGCAGGCGGTGGAACTGGTGGTGAGCACGCAGTTCGGGTCCACCTCGATGTTGCAGCGCAAGCTCAAGGTCGGCTTCGCGCGCGCCGGTCGTCTCATGGACCTGATGGAGCAGAAGGGGATCGTGGGTCCGAGCGAGGGGTCGAAGGCGCGCGACGTGCTGGTTCGTCCCGAGGAGCTCGAGTCGGTCCTGCCGACGTTGCGCGCCTGATCTACCTCACCGACTGGCCGGACGGGGGTGGCCCGTCGGGCTAGTTCCGCTGCGCTCCCTTAGTCGCCCGACGGGCCACCCCCATCCGGCCCCACCGACTGCCGGGCACGGGCGGCGGGTCCGGCTAGTCCCGCCTTCGGCTCCTTTAGTCGCCGGACCCGCCGCCCGTACCCGGCCGCCCGCCTCTCCTCCTCCCTCCTCTCGTACGCTCCCGTCGTGTCCCCCGACGTCGAGTTCCCCGTGGCGTTCTCCGCGTCGTTGCACGAGGAGGTGCACCGGGTCATCGAGGCGGTGGTGGGGCTGGAGGGGGCGGTGGGGTGGCTGGCCGTTCCTGGTCGGGAGGAGACCCGGGCGTTCCTCTCCCAGCAGCTCGGGCTCGCGGCTGCTGGTGAGGGGGCGGTCTGTCTGGTGCGCGACGAGGGGGTCGTGCAGGCGGTCGGCTTTCTGAACCGGTTCTCGGCTCCGGTGGTGCGGCAGAACGCGGAGATACGGAAGGTGATGGTGCACCCGGACGCGCGCGGGCGGGGGCTCGGGCGGGTCGTGGTCACCGCGTTGCTCGACCGTGCGGTGGGCATGGGGGTGGAGGTGGTGCTGCTCGACGCGCGGGGCAACAACCACGGCGCGCACGCGCTGTACGAGTCGCTCGGCTTCGAGCGGCGGGGCAGCATCCCGGACTTCATCGCGGTGGGCGACGAGCGGTGGGACCGGGTGTTCTTCAGCAAGCGGGTGACCACGCCGCCGGGCGTCCGGCTGCACGGCAGCGACCCGGTCGGGCCGGGCGCGATCCCGTTGCGGGAAACGTAGTTTTGCCGACTTTCCTCCGGGCCGCCTAGACTGCGGGACGCGTCGCCGCCCGTACTTCCCCCAGGAGCGACGCGTGTCGGTCGTGGAGGTGGCGTCGCGTGAGCATCGGCGAGGCCCTCGCGACGGCGCGTGCGGACGCCGGCTACACGGTCGAGGACGTCAGCCGCGCCACGCGCATCCGCGGCGAGCTGCTCCGCCGCATCGAGGCCGACGACTTCGCCGGCTGCGGCGGCGCCGTCTACGCCCGCGGCCACATCCGTTCCATCGCGACGCACGTCGGGCTGGACCCGGCGCCGCTGCTCGCCGAGTACGACCGCGTCCACGGCACCGACGCGCCCGCCGCGCGCCAGATCTTCGAGCACGAGGTCGTCGCCAAGCCCGCCCGCACCGGCCCGAACTGGACCGCCGCGATGGCCGTCATGGCCGGCGTGCTGCTGCTGATCGGCCTCGTCTCCGTGTTCAGCCCGAACGGCTCGCCCGCGGGCACGCCGGACGCGTTGCCGCTCACCACCGCGACGCCGTCGCCGACGGTGGCGCCGCCGGTCGCGACGCAGACGCCGGCGATCGCGGGGCAGATCCCGGGCTCCGGCGTCTTCCTCCGCGTCAAGATCGTCAACACCCGCAGCTACGTGACCGTGAAGGCCGACGGCAAGACGGCGTTCCAGGGGCTGATGACGTTCCCGGCGCAGCAGGACTTCTCCGCGAAGAAGACGATCCACCTCGTCATCGGCAACGCCGCCGCCGTCACGCTGGTCGTCAACGGCCGCGACCTCGGCTCGCCCGGCCGCCCCGGCGAGGTGGTCCGGCTCGACTTCGGCCCCGGCGACCCGGCCAACGCCGGCTGACCCGGCCGTTCGGTGTCGGGGGCGGCGGCTACGCTCGCCGCATGACCTCGTCCCGCCGCGTCGCGCTCGTGACGCTCGGCTGCGCGCGCAACGAGGTCGACAGCGAGGAGCTGGCGGCGCGGTTCGCGGACGGCGGGTTCGAGCTGGTCGAGGACGCGGCCGACGCCGACGCGGTCGTCGTCAACACCTGCGGCTTCGTGGAGCAGGCCAAGCAGGACAGCATCGACACGCTGCTCGGCGCCCGCGCGCTCGACGCCGACGGCCGCCGCCGCACCGTCGTCGCGGTCGGCTGCCTGGCCGAGCGGTACGGCACCGAGCTGGCCGCGTCGCTGCCCGAGGCCGATGCCGTGCTCGGCTTCGACTCGTACCCCGACCTGGCCGCGCGGCTGTCCGCGATCGTCGCCGGCGAACGCCCCGCCAGCCACGTCCCGCGCGACCGGCGGACGCTGCTGCCGGTCACGCCGGTGGACCGCGCGGCGGCGCGGGTCGCGGCGCCGGACCTGCCGGAGGGCGTGGCGCCGGCGTCGGGGCCGCGCCCGGTCCGGCGGCGGCTCGGCGGCGGCCCGGTGGCGCCGTTGAAGCTGGCGAGCGGGTGCGACCGGCGCTGCGCGTTCTGCGCGATCCCGTCGTTCCGCGGCGCGTTCGTGTCGCGGCCGCCGGACGAGCTGCTTGCCGAGGCCGAGTGGCTTGCCCAGCACGGCGTCCGGGAGCTGCACCTGGTCAGCGAGAACTCCACCTCCTACGGCAAGGACCTCGGCGACGTCCGCCTGCTCGAACGCCTCCTCCCGCGCCTCGCGGCCGTCGACGGCATCGACCGGGTGCGGCTCGCCTACCTCCAGCCGGCCGAGCTGCGGCCCGGCCTGGTCGAGGCGATCGCGGGGACGCCGGGGGTGGCGGCGTACTACGACCTGTCGTTCCAGCACGCCAGTCCCTCGGTGCTGCGCCGGATGCGCCGGTTCGGGGGGACCGGGCCGTTCCTCGACCTGGTCGGGCGGATCCGCGCGCTCGCGCCGGACGCGGGCATCCGCAGCAACGTCATCGTCGGCTTCCCCGGCGAGACCAAGGCCGACTACGCCGAGCTGGAACGCTTCCTCACCGAGGCGCGGCTCGACGCCGTCGGCGTGTTCCGCTACTCCGACGAGGACGGCACCGAGGCCGCGACGTACGACGGCAAGGTCCGCTCCGACGTCGCCGCCCGCCGCTACGACCGGCTCACGACGCTGGTCGAGACGCTCACCGCCGCCCGCGCCGAGGAACGCGTCGGCAGCGAGGTGGAGGTGCTGGTCGAGGAGGCCGGCGACGGCTGGGCCGAGGGGCGCGCGCACCACCAGGCGCCCGAGGTGGACGGGTCGGTGCGGCTGCGCTCCGGCGCGACCGTCGGCGAGCTGGTGCGGGCGCGCGTCGTCGCCGCCGAGGGCGTCGACCTGGTCGCGGAGGCGCTGTGACCGACCCGGTGACCGAGGTCGTCGACCCGGCCGCGCTGCCGCCGGACGCGGCGGGCGTGGTCAACGTCGCCAACGCGCTCACGGTCGTCCGGCTGCTGCTGGTGCCGGTGTTCGTGGCGTTGCTCATGGCGGGCAGCGGGCACGAGACGGGGCTGCGGGTGCTGGCGTGGGCGGCGTTCGCGGTGGCGTCGTTCACCGACCGGATCGACGGCGAGCTGGCCCGGCGGCGCGGGCTGGTGACCGAGTTCGGGCAGATCGCCGACCCGATCGCCGACAAGGCGCTCATCGGGGCGGCGCTGATCGGGCTGTCGATGCTCGGCGACCTGCCGTGGTGGGTGACGGTCGCGGTGCTGGTGCGCGAGGTCGGTGTGACGGCGTTGCGGTTCTGGGTGATCCGCCACGGCGTCATCCCGGCCAGCCGCGGCGGCAAGGTGAAGACGTTGCTGCAAGGGGTGGCGATCGGGCTGTACGTGCTGCCGCTGTCCGGGCCGCTCGCGTCGGCGCGGTGGTGGCTGATGGCGGCCGCGGTCGCGGTGACGGTCGTCACCGGCGCCGACTACGTGGTGCGGGCCGTGCGGCTGCGGCGGACCAGCGCGCGCGCCGCGATGAAGCGCGCCCGGCGGGAGGCGCGGACGTGAGGGTGGAGCTCCTGGCGGTCGGGACCGAGCTGCTGTTCGGCGACATCGTCAACGGCAACGCCGCCTGGCTCGGCCAGCGGCTCGCCGAGGTGGGCATCGACGTCACGACGTCGGTCGTCGTCGGCGACAATATCGGCCGGATCGTCGCCTGCGTCCGCGAGGCGCTGGCCCGCGCCGACGCGCTGGTCATCACCGGCGGCATCGGGCCGACGCAGGACGACCTGACGCGCGAGGCGCTGGCCGAGGCGGCCGGCGTCGAGCTGGTCCGCGACCCGGACCTCGAGGCGGGGCTGCGCGCGCGGTTCGCCGCGCTGCGCCGGGACGTGCCCGAGATCAACTACAAGCAGGCCGACCTGCCGCGCGGCGCCCGCCCCATCGCGAACCCGCGCGGCAGCGCCCCCGGCGTCCGCGTCGAGATCGGCGGCGGCGTGGCCTACGCGCTGCCGGGCGTGCCGCACGAGATGGAGCGGATGTTCACCGACGACGTGCTGCCGGACCTGCTGCGCATCGGCGGGCAGCCGGCCTGCATCGTGCACCGCGTGCTGCGCACCGCCGGCATGTGGGAGTCCGCGGTCGCGGCGGCGCTGGCCGACCAGGTCGCGCGGCTGGAGGAGTCGGGCGGCGTGACGATCGCGTTCCTCGCCTCGCAGGGGCAGACGCGGGTGCGGCTCACCGCCAAGGCCGCGACGTACGACGCGGCGGTCGCGATGATCGCGCCCGAGGAGGCCGCCGCCCGCGCGGCGCTCGGCACCGCCGTCTACGGCGCCGACGACGACACGCTGGAAGGCGTCGTCGCGTCGCTGCTGCGCGAGCGGTCCGCGACCGTGGCGACCGCCGAGTCGCTGACCGGCGGGCTGCTCGGCGCCGAGCTGTCGCGGGCGCCCGGGTCCAGCGACGTGTTCCTCGGCGGGGTGGTGACCTACGCCACCGAGCTGAAGCAGTCGCTGCTCGGCGTCCCCGACGAGGTGATCGAGGAGCACGGCGTCATCTCCGACGCCTGCGCCGCCGCGATGGCGACCGGCGTGCGCGACCGCCTCGGCGCGACGTACGGCGTCTCGCTCACCGGCGTCGCCGGCCCCACCGAGCAGGAGGGCCGGCCGGTCGGCACCGTCCACGTCGGCATCGCCGGCCCGGCCGGCGTCGTCACCCGCGCGCTGCGGATGCCGGGCGACCGGCCGATGGTGCGGACGTTCGCCGTCGTCGCCGCCGAGAACCTGCTGCGGCTGCACCTGACGGACGCGCTGTAGCCGGTGGACGTCGGCGGGCTGCTGGGGGAACGGGACGCGTTCTCGGCGCGGTACCAGCCGGTCGTGGACGTCGTGACCCGCGCGCCGGTCGGGTACGAGGCGCTGCTGCACGTGGAGTCCGTGCCGTCGGCGACGCTGTTCGCGGCCGCCGCCGCGGCCGGGCGGCTCGCCGACCTCGACCGGCTCGCCCGCGAGGTCGCGCTCCGCGACGCCGCCGGGTGGCTCGGGCCGTCGCTGCTGTTCGTCAAGCTCTCCGTCGCGCCCGGCGACCTGCCGCCCGACTGGCTCGCCTCCACCCGCGACGCCGCCGGCGCCGCCGGGGTGCCGTTGCGGCAGGTCGTCCTCGAGGTCGTGCAGCCGCCGCCGGGGGAGCCGCTGGAGCAGACCGCGCGGGTCGTCATCCGCTGCCGCGGCGTCGGCGCGCAGGTCGCGCTCGTCGGCGCCGGCGACACCCGCGTCGTCCGCAGCCTCGTCGGCGCGCTGCTGCCCGACTACGTCACGCTCGACCGTTCCGTCGTGTCCCGGCTGCCCGCGCCGGACGCGGTGTCGACCGCGCGGGAGCTGCTCCGCGAGGCCGGCGCGGGCGGGGCGAAGGTGATCGCGTTCGGCGTCGAGACCGAGGCGCAGGCCGCCGCCGTCAACGACCTGGGCGTGCCGTGGGCGCAGGGCTGGCTGTACGGGCGGCCGGGACGGCCGTAGCGGCGGTGTTCGCCGACGGCGGACAACGGCTGAACCTGTCGCACCGCGCGGTTATGGTGGCTGGTACCCGCACCCGTAGGAGGCGCCCGATGAGCCTGCTCCGCCGAGAGCTCGGCGCCGTGCTGCGCCGGCACCGCGAGCGCCAGGAGCGGACGCTGCGTTCGGTCGCCGCCGACGCGGGGGTCTCGCTCGGGTACCTCTCCGAGGTCGAGCGGGGCGTCAAGGAGGCGTCGTCCGAGCTGCTCGCCGCGATCTGCGGCGCGCTGGCGGTGCCGTTGCCGGAGGTGCTGGTCGAGGTCGCCGACGCGCTGTTCCTCGCCGACGCGGGGGCCGCGGCGCCGGTCGGCTTCGTGCCCGCCTCGCTGGTGCCCGCGCCCGTCCCGCTCGCCGCCGTCCCGGCGTCCGCGTCGAACGCCACCCGGGCGGTCGCCGCGTAGCCCGCACGGAGTTGACCCCGGCCGGGTGAGCCGGTGAGATTGGACGCCCCACCCACGGAACGTCCAATCCGACCAGCCGGAGCCGCATGTCCGCCGCCCCGACCGACGCCGCCGCGCCCAGCGGCGACGCGAACGCCGCGCCCCGCCGCACGCCCGGCTCCAAGGCGCGTTCCGGCAACGGCATGACCCGCTCGCGGGCCTGCATCCTCTCCGGCGCCGCGAAGTGCATCGCCCGGTACGGCACCCGCAAGACGACGATGGGCGACATCGCGCGCGAGGGCGGGACCGCGAAGGCGACGGTCTACAACCACTTCCGCACCAAGCCGGACATCTACGCCGCGCTGCTCGACGACGAGGTCGACGACCTGCTCGCGCAGGTGGCGGCGCTGCCCGCGCCGGCCGGCTCGGCCGCGTCGGTGGTCGAGGCGCTGGCGTTCGCGGCCGAGTGGCTGTCGGAGCACCCGGTGCTGGCGGCGTTGCGCGAGCGCGAGCCGGAGCTGGCCGCGCGGCTGGCCCGGCCCAGCGGCGCGCCGGCGTGGCAGCGGGTCCGGCAGGCGGCGTTGCAGCGGGTGTCGCTCGCGGTCGCCGCGGGCGCGCTGCACCCGCAGACCGACCCGGGGGTGGCGGCGGAGGCGTTGCTGCGCTGGGCGGTGTCGCACGTCACCTGGCCGGCCGCGCACGGCACGGCCGAGGCGGCGGCCCGGCAGGTGGTGCACGGGCTGCTCGCGGCGCCGTTCGCGCCGCCGTCGGTCACCGTGCCCGAGGCGGCGCCGTACGCGATGCTCCCGGCCTGACCGGCGAACCGGGACGACCCTGGCATTCCGGGCGGGCGCACCGTAGGGTGCGCGGCGGTGGGGGGTTGTACCCAACGCCCGGGTCGCGGGGGGTCGCGGCGCGGGCGCCGAGCCGGAGGTTCTCCGTGCGCAAGGTTCTGCTGACGGCGGCGACCACCGTCGTCGCCACGTTCGGCCTGGCCGCCACCGTCCCGCAGTCCGCGGGCGCGGGTGGCGCGACCAGCGAGTTCGCCGTCCTCTACGCCAGCGGCGTGTCGCCGTCCGCCGCCCACGCGGCGATCGAGCGCGCCGGCGGCACCATCGTCCGCGAGAACGCCGCCGTCGGCCTCGCGACCGTCCGCACCAACCGGACCGACTTCGCGTCCGCCGTGTCGCGCGAGTCGGCGCTCTACGGCGCCGCGCGCAACGCGCCGATCGGCTACGCGCCCGACGACGCCGCCACCGCGCGCGCCACCGTCGAGCAGGAGGGCCGCGCGCCCGGCCAGGGCCCGCGCGCCCGCAGCGGCGGCCAGTCCGGCACGGACCCGCTCGCGGCGCAGCAGTGGGACATGGACATGATCCACGCGCCGGCCGCGCACGCCGTCCAGGCCGGTGACCACCGCGTCCTCGTCGGCGTCATCGACACCGGCATCGACGGCTCGCACCCGGACATCGCGCCGAACTTCGACCGCGCCGACAGCCGAAACTTCACGACCGACGTGCCGGTCATCGACGGCGCCTGCGCCGACGACCCGGACGGCTCGTGCAGCGACCCGGCGGACGTCGACGAGGACGGCCACGGCACGCACGTCGCCGGCACCATCGCCTCGCCGATCAACGGCCTCGGCATCGCCGGCGTCGCGCCGAACGTCACGCTCGTCAACATCCGCGCCGGCCAGGACTCGGGCTACTTCTTCCTCCAGCCGACCGTGGACGCGCTCACCTACGCCGGCGACCTCGGCGTCGACGTCGTCAACATGAGCTTCTACATCGACCCGTGGCTCTACAACTGCCCGAACGGCACCAGCGCGGACAGCGCGGAGGCCACCGCCGAGCAGCGCACCATCATCGCGGCGACGCAGCGGGCGCTCGGCTACGCGTACGACCACGGCGTGACGCTCGTCGGCGCGGCCGGCAACGAGCACACCGACCTCGGCCACCCGACGTCGGACGCGACCAGCCCGGACTTCCCGCCGGACGCCGCGTACCCGCGCACCGTCGACAACACCTGCCTCGACCTGCCCACCGAGGGCGAGCACGTGCTGTCGATCACGTCCGTCGGCCCGACCGGCCTCAAGGCCGACTACTCGAACTACGGCCTGGAGCAGGCCAGCGTCGCCGCGCCCGGCGGCTTCTTCCGCGACTACCTCGGTACCGCGCGGAACCGCCAGGTGAGCAACGAGATCCTCGCGCCGTACCCGTACGGCGTCGGCCGGGCGGGGGGCACCATCGACGCCAACGGCAACCCGACCACGACCGGCGTCGTCAAGGACTGCTCCGGCGGGACCTGCTCGTACTACCAGTGGATCCAGGGCACCTCGATGGCCGCGCCGCACGTCTCCGGCGTCGTCGCGCTCATCGTCAGCCAGTTCGGGCACAAGGACGGCAAGAACAAGGGCGGCCTCACCATGAAGCCGGCCCACGTCGAGGAGGTCCTCTTCGGCAGCGCCACGCCGCACGCGTGCCCGGACCCGGCGGCGTTCTCCTACGTCCCGTACGGCCGCTCGTGGACCAACACCTGCGAGGGCACCACCGAGTTCAACGGCTTCTACGGTCACGGCATCGTCGACGCGCTCGGCGCGGTGACGTACGACCGCGGCTGACGCTCCACGCTCGTTCCGGCGGCGCCGTCCCCACGCGGGGCGGCGCCGCCGGCGCGTTCAGGCGGGGGCGGGCCCCGGCTGGCAGTGCGGGCACCAGTACGTCAGCCGGGCGCGTTCCGGCTCGTCCGGCTCCGCCTGCTCGGCGCTGCGCACCGGCGTGCCGCAACGCCGGCAGGGGCGGCCGGGGCGTTCGAACACCCAGTGGTCGCGCCCCGGCCGCCGGTCGCCGGTGGTGACCTGCGACCAGTGCTCGCGGTTGGTGTGCAGCAGCCGCTGGGCGAGCGTCACCAGTGCCGGCAGGTCCGCCACGTCGCGGACCGGCGTCCACGGGGAGACGCCGCGCAGGAACAGCACCTCGCTCTTGTAGAGGTTGCCGATGCCGGCCAGGTTGCGCTGGTCGAGCAGCGCGGGCGCGACCTCGCGCTCGGGGCGTTCGCGGAGCCGGCGCACCGCCTCCGCGGGGTCCCAGTCGGGGCCGAGCAGGTCGGGGCCGAGGTGGCCGACGGCGCCGTCCTCGCCGCCGGGCGGGAGCAGCGCGACGACCGGCAGCCGGTAGCCCACGGCGACCGTGTCGTCGGTCTCCAGCACGACCCGGACCTGGTGGTCGGGGCCGCCGCGGCGGCGTTCGCCGGGGCGGTAGAGGTGCCAGGAGCCGTCCATGCGGAGGTGCGTGTGCAGCGTCCGGCCGTCGTCGAGGCGGAGCAGCAGGTGCTTGCCGCGGCTGGCGACGCCGGTGACGGTGCGCCCGGCGAGGTCGACGGTGGCGAGGGAGGGGACGCGGAAGTCGCTGCGGCGCAGCACCTTCCCGGCCAGCGCCGCGTCCAGCCGCCGCGCGGCGAGCCAGACGGTGTCGCCCTCGGGCATGGTCGCAGCGTACGGGCGCGCGGGCCGAGAACGCGCGTCAGGCGGCGACGGCGCGCACCGTCACCCAGTGGCGCAGCGCGCGCCGCGTCGTCACCGACTCGACCCGCCAGCCGGCGGCGCGGACCAGCGCGGCGAGCGCGTCCGGCTCGTGGAACACGAACCAGCGCGGCACCGGCGCCTCGCCGTCGCGCGCGTACGGCGCCTCCTCCCAGCCGTCCGCCGCGCCGAACGCCGTCGACAGCAGCAGCCGCCCGCCCGGCGCGGTGACCCGCCGCCACGCGGCCAGCGTGGCGGGCACGTCGGGCCGGGGGACGTGCAGCAACGCCGCCGCCGACCACAGCGCGTCGAACGTCCCCGCCGCGAACGGCGGCCGCCGCAGGTCGCCGAGCACCACCGGCACGCCGCGCCCCGCGGCGAGCGCCGCCATCGACGCCGACAGGTCGAGCGCGACCGCCCGCAGCCCCGCCGCCGCGAACGCCGCCGTGTGCTGCCCCGGCCCCGCCCCCGCGTCGAGCAGCCGCGCGCCGGGCCGCACCGTCGCCACCCACGCGTCGCGCTCGGCCGCGAGGTCGGCGGGGACGGTGGCGTTGCGGGCGTCGTAGCCGGCCGCGACCCGGTCGTACGTCGCCCGCGTCACCGCGACCGGGTCGCCGTCCGCCGCGCTCACCCCCGCAGCCGCAGGCCGCGCGGCGTGGGCCGGAACCCGGCCGCCTCCAGCGCCGCCCCCAGCGGCGTCGCGAGCACGAAGTCGCCGTCGGCCCGCTCCACCGCCATCCGGCCCAGCGATCCGTCGCGGACGGCGAGCGCGAGCGCGTCGACGGCCGGCTGGAGCCGGGCCGGCTCCTCGGTCCAGGTGAGCAGCGAACGCCCGCCGCGCTCGACGTAGAGCACCAGCTCGCCGTCGACCAGCACGACCAGCGCACCGGCCTTGCGGCCGGGCCGGTGCCCGGTGCCGGCGCCGCCCTCGCCGGAGTCCGCGACGCGGTCCGGCCACGGCAACGCCGCGCCGTACGGGTTGGCCGGGTCGGTCGCGGCGAGCACCACGGCCGGCGGTGCCTTGACGCGGGCGGCCCGCGACCCGGGCGCCCACGTCTCGGGGCCCGGCGGCGGGAGCACCTCGTCGTTGCGGCGGTCGGAGGCCATGGCGCGCACCGGGTCGATCGCGCCGGGCATGGCGAACTGCGCCGCGCCGAGCCCCTCGACGAAGTAGCCGCGCCGGCACCGGCCGGACTCCTCCATCGCCTTGAGAACCGCGTAGACGGCGGCGTAGCCGCCCGGCACGTGCTCGGCCTGCACCGCGCCGCGGGTGACGACGCCGTGCCGGTCGAGCAGCGTCTCGGCGAGCGCGTGCATCCGCCGCGTCCGGTCCGCCTCGCGGTCGGGCAGCAGCGTCCACCGGCCGGCGCCCATCGGCGGCCCGGCCCGCGACGGCAACGCGGCCCGCCCCATCCCCCGGTACCGCGCGACCGGCGCGCGCCGCCGCGACGGCGCCTTGCCGCGGCCGAGCAGCGCGCGCAACGGCGTCAGCGTGTCGTTGGTGACCAGCCCGGCCCAGACGAGGTCCCAGAGGGCGCCGACGAGGTCGGCGTCGTCGGGGCCGCCGACCCGGTCGGACAGCGAGCGGAAGAACAGTGCCGCCCCGCCGTCGAGCGCCGCCAGCACCGCCTCGTGCAGCGGAGTGGCGTCGGCGAGCGTCGACCCCGGCAGCAGCAACGGCGCCGCGTCGGCGAGGTAGAGCGCCACCCAGCCGTCCGACCCGGGCAGCGCGCCGGAGCCGGCCCAGACGACGTCGCCGGACGCGCAGAGCTGGTCGAGCAGCGCGGGGGAGTAGTCGGCGACGCGGGACGGCAGCACCAGCGACTCCAGCGCCGACGCGGGCACCGGCGCGCCCTGGAGCTGCTCGACGGCCCGCAGCACCGCGTCGAGGCCGCGCCCCGACGACGAGCCGACCTGCTGCCAGGCCGGCAGGAACCGCGCCAGCGCCACCGCCGGCACCGCCTCGACCTCGCGGCGGAGCTTGGCGAGCGTGCGCCGCCGCAACGACCGCAGCACCTCCGCGTCGCACCACTCGGTGCCGCTGCCGCCGGGCCGGAACTCGCCGTGCACCACCCGCCCGGTCGTCGCGAGCCGGTGCAGCGCGTCGGTGACGACGGCGACGCCGCACCCGAGCCGCGCCGCCACGTCGGCCGCCACGAACGGCCCGTGCGTCCGCGCCCACCGCGACACCAGGTCGCCGGTGGGGTCGGCGACCGGCTCCAGGAACACCTCCGGCAGCCCGACCGGCAACGGCACCCCGAGCGCGTCGCGCAGCCGCGCCGCGTCCTCCGCCGCGACCCACCGCTCCTCGCCGCCGAGCCGTACCCGGATCGCCCGCCGGGCCTCCTCCAGCGACGCCAGCCAGGCGGGCGTCGCGCCGCGCTCGACCGCCTCGGCGGTCGTCAGGTCGCCGAGCACGCGCAGCAGGTCGGCCACCTCGTCGGGCGAGCGGGCGTGCCACGACGGGGTGAGGCGTTGCAGCTCGACCTCGAGCTCGGCCAGCGCCTCGACGTCGATCAGCTCGCGCAGCTCCGCCTGCCCGAGCAGCTCGGCGAGCAGCGCGGAGTCGAGGGACAGCGCCTGGGCGCGGCGTTCGGCCAGCGGCGCGTCGCCCTCGTACATGAACGCGCCGATGTAGCCGAACAGCAGCGACTTCGCGAACGGCGACGGCTGCGGCGTCTCCACCTCGACCAGCCGGACCTTCCGCGCGGCGACGTCGCCCATCAGCCCGCGCAGCCCCGGCACGTCGAACACGTCCTGGAGCACCTCGCGCATCGCCTCCAGCACCACCGGGAACGAGCCGAACCGCCCGGCCACCTGGAGCAGCACCGCCGACTTCTGCCGCTGCTGCCACAGCGGCGTGCGCTTGCCGGGGTTGCGCCGGGGGAGCAGCAACGCGCGCGCCGCGCACTCGCGGAACCGCGACGCGAACAGCGCCGACCCGCCGACCTCGTCGCGGACCAGCCCCTCGACGTCGTCGGCGTCGAGCAGCACCAGCTCCGCGGTCGGCGCGTCCTCCGTCTCGGGCAGGCGGACCACGATGCCGTCGTCGGAGTGCATGGTCTGCACCTCGACGCCGTACCGCTCGCGCGCGCGGGCGGCGATCGCGAGCGCCCACGGCGCGTTGACCTGCGCCCCGAACGGCGAGTGCACGCAGAGCCGCCAGTCGCCGAGCTCGTCGCGGAAGCGTTCGACCAGGACCGTGCGGTCGTCCGGCAGGTGCGTGGTCGCCGCCTGCTGCTCGCGCAGGTACGCGACGAGGTTGGCCGCGGCCCACTCGTCCAGCCCGGCCGCGCGCGCCCGCGCCCGCGCGTCCTCGTCGGACAGCCGCGCCATCGTGCGCAGGAACGCCCCCAGCGCCCGCCCCAGCTCGACCGGCCGCCCCGGCGCGTCGCCGTGCCAGAACGGCATCTTCCCCGGGACCCCCGGCGCCGGCGTCACGAGCACCCGGTCGTGCGTGATCTCCTCGATCCGCCACGACGACGACCCGAGCATGAACACGTCGCCGACGCGGGACTCGTAGACCATCTCCTCGTCCAGCTCGCCGACGCGCGACGCCTTCTCCCCGACGAGGAAGACGCCGAACAGCCCACGGTCGGGGATGGTGCCGCCGGACGTGACGGCGAGGCGTTGCGCGCCCGGCCGCCCGGTCAACGTGCCCGTCAGCCGGTCCCACGTCAGCCGCGGCCGCAGCTCGGCGAAGTCGTCCGACGGGTACCGCCCCGACAGCATGTCGAGCGTCGCCTCGAGCGCCGACTGCGGCAGCGTCGCGAACGGCGCCGCCCGCCGCACCAGCGCCGCCACGTCGTCGACCGTCCACGGCTCCAGCGCGACCATCGCGACGACCTGCTGGGCGAGCACGTCGAGCGGGTTGCGCGGGTACCGCAACGACTCGATCGCGCCGTCGCGCATGCGTTCGACCACGACCGCGCTCTGCACCAGGTCGCCGCGGTACTTCGGGAACAGCACGCCTCGCGACACCGCCCCGACCTGGTGGCCGGCGCGGCCGACGCGTTGCAGGCCCGACGCGACCGACGGCGGCGCCTCCACCTGCACGACCAGGTCGACGGCGCCCATGTCGATGCCCAGCTCCAGGCTCGACGTCGCCACGACCGCCGGCAGCCGGCCCGCCTTGAGGTCCTCCTCGATGAGCGCCCGCTGCTCCTTGCTCACCGACCCGTGGTGCGCCCGCGCGATCTCCGTAGGCACGCCGCCGCCCGCGCCGGCCTGCGCCATCAGCGCGGCCGGGGCGTGGTCGAGCGGCGGCGCCTCGCCGGTGCGCCGCTCGTACGCGATCGCGTTGAGCCGGGCGCAGAGCCGCTCGGCGAGGCGGCGGGAGTTGGCGAACACGATGGTCGACCGGTGCGCCTCGATGAGGTCCACGATGCGCTCGTCCACGGCCGGCCAGATGGAGGAACGGTCCTCGCCGGACGCCGCCGAGCCGGTCGTCACGCCGAGCCCCTCGCCGAGCGCCGACATGTCCTCGACCGGCACCACGACCTCGAGCTCGATCGTCTTCGCGAACGGCGGGTCGACCACCCGCACCTCGCGCGCGCCGCCGAGGAACCGCGCGACCTCGTCCAGCGGCCGCACCGTCGCCGACAGGCCGATCCGCTGCGCGGGCCGGTCGAGCAGCGCGTCGAGGCGTTCCAGCGAGAGCGCCAGGTGGGCGCCGCGCTTGGTCGCGACCATCGCGTGCACCTCGTCGACGATCACCGTCTCGACCCCGCGCAACGACTCCCGCGCGGCGCTGGTGAGGATCAGGAACAGCGACTCCGGCGTCGTGATGAGGATGTCCGCCGGGGCGGTCGCGAAGCGGCGGCGTTCGTCCGCGGGGGTGTCGCCCGAGCGGACGGCGACGGCGATGTCCGGCGGGTCCACGCCGAGCCGCGCCGCCGCGCCCCGGATGCCGGTCAGCGGTGCGCGCAGGTTGCGCTCGACGTCGACGGCCAGCGCCTTCAACGGCGACACGTACACGACGCGGCAGCGCCGCGCCTTCTCCACCGGAGGCGCCGCGGCGATCCGGTCCAGCGACCAGAGGAACGCGGCCAGTGTCTTGCCGGACCCGGTCGGCGCGACGACGAGCGCGTTCGCCCCCTCCTGGACCGCCTCCCACGCGCCCTCCTGCGCGGGCGTGGGCGCCGCGAACGCCCCCTCGAACCACGCGCGCGTGGCGGGGGAGAAGCGGTCCAGGGCACCCATGCGTTCCATAGTGGACCGGGGGTGTGACAGAAATCGCGGCGAGGTGCGCCCGGGGGAGCGGCCGCGAAGTGTCGGCTACCCGACAGACAACGTCCGCAACGGCTCCGACGCTGGTGGTGGCGGTCAGCCTGCGGGGGCGCCGCCGCGCCGGAACGGGGGCCGCGCCCGCTCCCGTCGGCGTCCGCGAGGCGCGTGGTCCCTCCGAGCACTGCGGGGGTGAGGGGCCGCGCGCCTCGTCCACGAGAAACCCGCGTGTAACTCGTGCCACACCCCGGATGTCGAACTGGGTGTACGGCGGAAGTGCCGCCGACACCGCCTCCGGGAGGCACCGTGTACGCCTTCGTGATCCTGCTCGGCCTCGGCCTCGGCCTCGGTGTGGCCATGGAGGTCATCGACGAGCTCGTCCCGCTCAAGACCCCCAAGGCCCTGACCCGCACCATCTTCGCCGGCATCGCGATGCTGGTCGCGTGGGGCCTCGACTACTCGGTGTTCGAGGCGTTCGGCCAGGCGCTGCGCGAGTCGTGGATGCACTACGTCGCCACCGGCATCGTGCTCGTCGCGGTCGCCGACCTGACCCACGAGCTCAAGAACTTCGTCGGCGGCGTCGCCCGCAAGACCGTCGACGAGGCCACCGAGATCGAGCACCGCATCCCGCGCGCCGCGTAACCCGCCCCGCGCCACCCGAACGCCCCCGGCCGCTGCTGGCCGGGGGCGTTCGACGTATCGTGACGCGGTGCGCCTGACCGTCTTCTGGGACCGGATGAACGCCCGCTTCGGCGAGGCGTATGCCGACTCCGTCGCGCGCGACCTCGTCATCGCGCAGCTCGGCGGCCGGTCCGTCGTCGCCGCGCTCGACGCCGGGGTCGAGCCCTCGGTCGTGTGGAACGCCGTGTGCGAGGCGGTGGAGGTCCCGGTGCGCGACCGGCACTGAAAAAGATCGTCCGCGTGTCGCTTGCGTTCGAACGGCTGTTCGATACGTTGTCCACAGCGGTTCGACGGAAAAGAAGTCGTCCACAGATCCCGGCCGGCCCGGTGTTTCTGTCACAGCGGCTCCCTACCGTGAAGGCCGACCGCGAGGACTTCGACCCGGAAGAGGGTGGACGCATGGCAGGGATGGACCGCGACAAGGCGCTCGACGCGGCGCTCGCGCAGATCGACAAGCAGTTCGGCAAGGGATCCGTCATGCGCCTCGGCGACGACACGCGGCCGCCCGTCCAGGTGATCCCCACCGGGTCGATCGCCCTCGACCTCGCGCTCGGCATCGGCGGGCTGCCCCGCGGCCGCATCGTCGAGATCTACGGCCCGGAGTCCTCCGGCAAGACGACCGTCGCGCTGCACGCCGTCGCGCAGGCGCAGGCCAGCGGCGGGATCGCGGCGTTCATCGACGCCGAGCACGCGCTCGACCCCGGCTACGCCAAGGCCCTCGGCGTCGACACCGACGCCCTCCTCGTCTCGCAGCCGGACACCGGCGAGCAGGCGCTCGAGATCGCCGACATGCTCATCCGCTCCGGCGCGCTCGACATCATCGTCATCGACTCCGTCGCCGCCCTCGTGCCGCGCGCCGAGATCGAGGGCGAGATGGGCGACTCCCACGTCGGCCTCCAGGCCCGCCTCATGTCCCAGGCGCTGCGCAAGATCACCGGCGCCCTCTCGCACTCCGGCACCACCGCTGTCTTCATCAACCAGCTCCGCGAGAAGGTCGGCGTCGTCTACGGCTCGCCCGAGGTCACCACCGGTGGCAAGGCGCTGAAGTTCTACGCCTCCATCCGCCTCGACGTCCGCCGCATCGAGGCGCTCAAGGACGGCACCGAGATCGTCGGCAACCGCACCAAGGTCAAGGTCGTCAAGAACAAGATGTCCCCGCCGTTCAAGATCGCGGAGTTCGACATCGTCTACGGCCAGGGCATCAGCCGCGAAGGCTCCCTCATCGACGTCGGCGTCGACCAGGGCTTCATCAAGAAGTCCGGCGCCTGGTACACCTACGAAGGCGACCAGCTCGGCCAGGGCAAGGAGAACGCGCGGAACTTCCTCCGCGACAACCCCGAGCTCGCCGCCGAGATCGAGGCGAAGATCAAGGCGAAGCTGAACCCGGAGATCGACCTCGACAATGTCGTCCCCATGCCGGTCGACTTCTAGGTCGGCACGCTGAGGCCGCGAACGGCGGCGTTCTCGGGCGCTCGTGGCCCTTAGGCCACGTCGCGCCCTGCGGCCTTGCCGTTCGCACCCTCAGCGCGCCGATGCCCTCCACAGCCGTGCGCTGTGCCTCTCGCCCAACTCCCGATCGGAGGCGCTGTGTCTCTCTCTCGCGCACATCTGCGCGCGTTGCCTCCTCCTGTCGATCCGCCCGAGGACCTGGCGACCGAGCCGGAGCCCGATCCGGAGTCGGTGGCGCGGACGATCTGTCTGCGGATGCTCACGAACCGGCCCTGCACGAAGGCGGAGCTCGCGACGGAGCTGCGGCGGCGGGGGGTGCCGGGGGAGGCGGCCGAGGCGGTGCTGGAGCGGTTCGACGAGGTCGGGCTGATCGACGACGCGGCGTTCGCCGCGTCCTGGGTCGAACGCCAGCGCCGCACCCGGGGGCTGTCCCGTCGCGCGCTCGCGGCCGAGCTGCGGCGCAAGGGCGTCGCCGCCGAGGACGTGAGCGAGGCGGTCGCGGTCGTCACCGACGACGACGAACGCGCCCGCGCCGCCGAGCTCGTCGCCCGCAAGCTCGGCAGCGTCCGCGGCCTGGACCGGCCGAAACAGGTCAACCGGCTGGTCGGGATGCTCGCCCGCAAGGGGTATGGCGGCAGCCTCGCCTACTCGGTCGTCCGCGAGGCCCTGGGCGACGCCGACGCCGACTTCTGACACACTTTCCGGCCATGACGGGGGGAGACACGGTGCCGCACGGTGAGCTGCTGGAACGCGATCCCGCGATCGGCTGGCGGCCACCGCAGCCCGTGGCCGACCCCCTTCGCGACGGCCCGGTGTTCCGGGTGCCGCGGCAGATCCGGCCCTACTACACCGCCGTCCGGCTGCGCGAGGCGCACCCGGTCGAGCGGATCGTCCGCATCCTGCTCGCCGCCCTGGTGCTGGCGTACACGCTGCTCGCCGCCTGGGGCTGGCTGCACCGCACCACGAACGTCGACGCGTTCGACCAGGAGGCGCTGCTGCGCGACGCCGCGGCCGGACGGATCGTCCGCCTCGACGACGGTGTGCGGCCCGACGGGGTGCGGACCGCGGTCCGCTGGCGCACCCGCAACGGCGCCACGTACCAGACGCAGGCCCCGGCGTTCACCGACGTCCGGGCCAGCGTCGAGCGCCAGCCGTACGTCGCCGCCCACCCCGGCTCGATCACGTACGGGCACATCGCCGAGCCGCCGGTGCGGTTCAGCAAGGAGAGCGGGCTCGTCTTCTTGGTCGTCAACGGCCTCGGCCTGGCGCTGATCCTGTCCACCGAGCCGCGGCTGCTCACCAAATGGGGCTGGTACTGGACGTTCGTGGCGTGGGTCGGCGTGCCCGCCTACCTCCTGTTCGGCGGCTCCGCGCTCCGCGGCCGTCCCGGCGTGACGGAGCGGCGGCTCAACGCCTGGCAGGTGATCGCCGGGATACTGGTGGTGCGCACGGTGACCGCGTACCCGCTCGCCCGGCTCGACCGGGCGCGCCACCCGGTGTCCACGAACGGCACGTACGTCCGCTGGGTGGACGACCACGAGGTGACGCCGTGAGCGCCGACGCGCCGTTCGCCGTCCGCGAGTACGACCTCACCGGCGACCCGGCGTCCGACGGGCCGGCGTACGTCCCGCCGCGCGAGC
Organism: Mycobacteriales bacterium; assembly: GCA_035714365.1. Taxonomy (GTDB): domain Bacteria; phylum Actinomycetota; class Actinomycetes; order BP-191; family BP-191; genus BP-191. Next base: position 26,668 of record DASTMB010000067.1, read on the forward strand.
ACCGCGCGGAGTTCACCGCCGCGGCGCTGCGCGACGCCCACCCGGCCGAACGCGCCCTCCGCATCGTGCTGGCCCTCGTCGTGCTCGCCGGCACCGTCGTCACCTGCGCCGTCTGGTTCCAGGGGCCCCGCGAGGTCCGCGCGAACCGGCTGCTCGCCGCGGCCGCCGCCGGGCGGGTCACCCGCGTCGACACCGTGAGCACGCCCGGCCGGATCCGGTGGCGCACCCGCGGCGGCGCCGCCTACCAGGCGGACCTCACGTTCACCGGGCCCGACGTCCGCGCGTCCGTCGAGGCGCAGCCGTACGTGCGCGCCCACCCCGGCTCCGTCACGTACGGACCGGTCCGCACGGCGACGGTGCCGCCGCCGCTGCGGGTGGCCATGCTGGTGGTGACCGTCGGCTGCGTGCTGGCGTTGCTGGTCTCGCCGCAGCCGCGGTACCTGACCAGGTGGGCCTGGTTCTGGACGTTCCGGCCGTTCGTCGGCGTGGTGGCGTACCTGCTGCTGGCCGGCTCGGTCCGCCGCGGCCGGCCCGGGACGCCCACCCCGCGGCAGCGGTTCAACGGCTGGCAGACCTACTTCGGCCTGCTGCTCGTCTCGGTGCTGGTCCAGGCGGGGGCGATGCTCGTCCGCGACCGCCTGCACCCGGTCGACCCCGATCCCGGCGTGCACACCGGCTGGGTCGTCACCGACGGGCCCGGCTGACGCCGACGCGCCACCGCCGTCGCTTGACCGGCAAGATCACGACGCCTAGCGTCCGCACCGGTGAGTTGACCGACCCGCGTCCGCGCGGTGCCCGATAGCACGACAGCGTCACCCGACCCGCACACCCGGCGGCCCCCGCCCGCCGCACGACGTTCCCGCGACCCGGCGCCCCGCGCGCCGGTCACCTCACCGTCCCGCCGTGCCCGCGCACGGCGCCGAACGAGTGGAGGGAGCGCCGCGTGACCATCGTCGCCGGGGTGCTCGCGCTCCTGCTCGCGGCCACCGTCGTCCTCCTCGTCGTCCTGCTGACCCGCCGCCCCCAGCAGGCGCCGGTCACGCGGCCCGCGCCCGCCACGCCCGCCGGCCCCGACCCGGCGGCGCTCCTCGCCCAGGCCGAGGCCGACGCCGCCGCGATCCGCAACGCCGCCGAGACCGCCGCCGCGGCCCTGCGCCGGGAGGCGGAGGCGGCCGCCGCGAGCGC